>NZ_JYDF01000014.1:0-132656 GCF_003263525.1 Rahnella sp. NRRL B-41462
GGGGGACGTGCTGAATAACACCACCGGCATCTCGACGGAAGTCATCGACAGCGAACGCGTATCCTATTTCTCCCGCGGTTTTTACATCAATAATTACACTTACGACGACATTCCAACGTCCGTCAGCGACACCTGGAACTTTGGTGATGCCGCCGAAGACACCGCGATTTATGACCGCATCGAAGTGGTGCGTGGCGCCACAGGCCTGATGACAGGGGCGGGCAATCCGGCCGCCTCTGTCAACATGGTGCGTAAACACGCCGACAGCAAAGAATTCACCGGCGATATCAGCGCCAGTTACGGAAGCTGGAACAAACAGCGTTACGTGCTCGATGCTTCCGGCCCGCTGAATCAGGAAGGTTCGGTGCGCGGGCGCGTGGTAGCCGGTTATCAGGATCAGGACAGCTGGCTGGATCGCTATCACAAGCGTAAAAAATTCTTCTACGGCGTGGTGGATGCCGATGTGACCGATAACACCACCGTGTCGCTCGGTTACGATTATCAGGAAAATAACACCGGCAACCCGACCTGGGGCGGCCTGCCAACCTGGTACACAGACGGCTCGCGCACGCATTATGACCGCAGTACCAACACTTCCGCCGACTGGACGAATTATGCCATTCAGTCGCGTAAAGTGTTCGCCAACGTTAAACATGACTTTGATAACGGCTGGACATTCCGTGTAAACGGCACACATGGCGAGCAAACGTTTAATGATAAATTGCTGTATCTGATGGATTTCCCGGATCACACGACGGGCACTGGTCTCAGCGGTTTTGGCAGTAAAGACCGTGGCACGCGCAAAGTGGATTCCCTCGACACTTACGCCACCGGGCCGTTTGAACTGTTTGGCCGTCAGCACCAGATGGTGGCTGGCGTCAGTTACAGCCGCCAGCACAACCAGACTTACAGCGCAGACGGTTCTCTCGACAGCGACACAATTGGCAGTTTTGGCAACAGCTGGAACGGCAATGTCAGCGAGCCGGAGTGGGGAGACTGGTATCTGAATGCGGACGATGTCATCCGCCAGAAAGCCGGTTATTTTGCCACCCGCTTCTCACTGGCGGATCCGCTTTCGCTGATCGTTGGCGCACGTTATACCCAATGGAGCACCAATGGCAGCAGCGGCAGCATGAGCAAGAACAACATCACGCCATACGGCGGTCTGGTGTATGACATCAACGACACCTGGTCGGCATACGCCAGTTATACGTCCATCTTCCAGCCGCAGACTGACCGCGATATTAACGGCCATTATCTGTCCCCAACCACCGGGAAAAATTACGAAACCGGGCTTAAATCCGCGTGGATGGACGGTCGTCTGACCGCCACAATGGCAGTATTCCGTATCGAACAGGATAACGTGGCACAGGAAGATGGCAGCAATTACGTTAACGGCTCCAGCGAGCAGGCGTATGTCGCGGTCAGCGGCACCGTCAGCAAAGGCGCTGAGTTTGAGATCAACGGCGCGGTGACCGACAACCTGCAAATGACCTTTGGTGCGACGCGTTATGTCGCGAAAGACGAAACCGGCAGCCGTCTCAACAGCAATATGCCGCAGACCCAGCTGAAATTGTTCAGCCGTTACCAGTTACCGATGATGCCGGATCTGACCGTCGGCGGCGGTGTAAACTGGCAGAACCGCACCTTCCAGGATGCTACCGGGCCGGACGGCGAAACGCATCGTGTATCGCAGGGCAGCACCGCGCTGGTGGACCTGTTCACGCGTTATCAGGTGACAAAACAGCTGTCCGTGCAGGCCAACATCAACAACCTGTTTGACCGCACGTACTACTCGTGGCTCAGCGATTACGCCGTTTACGGTGAACCGCGCAATGTCTCGGTCAGCGCAAATTACACGTTCTGATATGAAGGTTTAACGCGCAATAAAAAAGGCACCGCCTGCGTGTTCAGGCGGTGCCTTACTGTCATTCTCTGTCCGTGCACGGGACTATCGTCGCGTGATCAGAGGACTGGAAGCAGCGGCAAAGGAATTCAGCATAGATGGATGTCAGCTAACTTATTTCAGCTTCCCCAGCGGCTTTTCAGGTAACGGACCGCGTCCAGCGTCTGCGGCTGGTTGAGGTAGTTTTCGCGGAACAAAATCGTGCCGTTAATTTGCGGTACGGATTCATTCATATCGAGCTGTTTCTTCAGCTCCGGCACGCCGCCGCTGACCATCCAGTCCGGTTCATTTTTGGACGGTTCACCCACTTTATACAACGCCACACCAATGTAGAGCCGCGTATGTGTGGGCTTGACCACATTTGCCCACCAGTTTGCCAGCACGTCATAACGCGCCGCCTTGCGGGAGAATGGCCAGTACAGTTGCGGCGCAATATAATCGAGCAAACCTTGTTGCACCCACAGGCGGGTATCCGCATAGGCTTCATCGTAAGCCGCTGCGCCGGAAGTTTGTGAACCTGCCGGATCATGCGACACGTTACGCCAGACACCCGCCGGACTGACGCCAAATTCCACACCCGGTTTCAGCTGTTTTATGGTGCGTGAAACCTGCTCAATCAGCATCTGGGTATTGTGACGCCGCCAGTCGGCTTTAGAAGCGTAACCCTGACCGTACTTCCGGAACGTCAGGCTGTCATCCAGCGAGGAACCCGGTGATTCGGAATAAAAATAGTCATCAAACTGCACACCATCGACAGGATAACGCGCCACCACTTCCGCCACGATGCTGGTGATCCAGTCGCGCGCCTCAGGAATACCAGGGTCCACCACGAAACGATCCCCGGAGGTTCGGATCCAGTCGCGGTGCAGCACAAACACGCTGGCAGGGTGCAGTGGCAATGTCTGATTCAGTTCCGCCACAGTCGAAGGTTTGGTGTTCACAGACACACGGTAAGGGTTAAACCACGCATGGACTTTCATCCCGCGCTTGTGCGCTTCATCGAGCATAAACTGCAACGGGTCATAACCCGGATCCTGACCAATTTTACCCGTCAGCATATCTGACCACGGCAAAATTTTTGAAGGCCAGAACGCAGTACCGTCAGGTTTTACCTGGAAGAAAACCGTATTGATGCCCAGACTTTTAAGCTTATCCAGCTTGGCAGTCAGCGCTTGCTGCTGCTGGCTGATGCGCAAAGACGCACTGCCAGCATTCACCGAATTAACCGGTGGCCAGTCGAGGCGGGAAACGGTCGCCAGCCAGACGCCGCGCACGGGTTCATGACTCTGCACAGGTTGACCAGGAAGAGGGTGCTTCGCCACTGGCGGCAGCGGCGTCACCAGTGATTTTGGCGGTGTCGAGGCACAGCCAGCCACCAGTAACAGCGCAAAAGCCACAACGGCACCAGGGTGTTTGACGGCGGTGACGCAAGGAAAATGACGGGAAAAAGCGATGATAAACTCCGGTGATGTCTGGTCGTCGCGCGAAAAGAAACATTTTCTTATTATTGAAATTAAAGTCAATCACTCATGCACTTAGCGCTGACGTCAGCGCAATCCGCAAACCTGCCAGGATTTCGATTTCTGGAATCTGATACTGTATTTAACATAATCATGATTATGCGCACCGAAAGCAGGCGCCATATTTCCCTGAGTTCATTTCTGAAATCTGTGCTTTGAAAGCCATCATATATGGATTAGCATATGTTTTATTAATCCACAACGGGACTCAATATGTTACAGCCTGCGCAGCTTTTTAAACTGCTTGCCGACGAAACGCGCTCGACTATTGTGATGCTTCTCAGGGAATCAGGAGAACTTTGCGTTTGCGATATCTGTGCCGCAACAGCGGAATCACAACCCAAGATCTCCCGTCACATCGCGCTGTTACGTGAAGCCGGACTGGTCACAGACCGCCGGGAAGGAAAATGGGTACATTACCGCCTCTCACCACAAATGCCTGCATGGTCAGCGGCGATTATCGATTCTGCATGGAACTGTGACCGCGAAAACATACGCCGCAAGCTGAATAATAAGTCACCGGTTTCATGTTAAAACCATAAACACATTCACTATAACAAATATGTACGGAGTCGATCATGTTGCTGGCAGGTACTATTTTTTTACTCACCCTGATTCTGGTTATCTGGCAGCCCCGCGGGCTGGGCATTGGCTGGAGCGCCATGCTGGGTGCGGGTCTGGCATTACTGACGGGTGTCGTTCACCCGGGTGATATTCCGGTTGTCTGGCAAATAGTCTGGAACGCAACGGCCACTTTTATTGCCGTTATCATTATCAGCCTGCTGCTGGATGAATCGGGTTTCTTCGAGTGGGCGGCACTGCATGTTGCACGCTGGGGAAACGGACGCGGGCGTCTGTTATTTACCTGGATTATTTTACTGGGCGCGATGGTCGCTGCCCTGTTCGCCAATGATGGTGCCGCACTGATTCTGACGCCGATTGTCATGGCGATGCTGCTGGCTCTGGGTTTCAGTCGCGGCGCGACATTAGCCTTTGTCATGGCAGCCGGGTTTATCGCGGATGTTGCCAGCCTGCCGCTGATCGTCTCAAATCTGGTGAATATTGTCTCGGCTGATTTCTTCAACCTGGGATTCACGGAATATGCGTCCGTCATGGGCCCGGTTAATCTGGCAGCCATTGCGACAACACTGGTCATGCTGCACCTGTTTTTCCGCAAAGACATCCCGCCGGTTTACGATATTTCTCTGCTGAAACAGCCTGCTGAGGCTGTCCGCGATGCCAGCACCTTCAAAGCAGGCTGGCTGGTTCTGATCCTTCTGCTGGCGGGTTTCTTTGGTCTTGAACCCCTCGGCGTACCGGTCAGCCTGGTCGCCGCTGTCGGCGCACTGATCCTTTATATTATCGCCAGGAAAGGTCACATCATTAATACCGGCAAAGTGCTGCGCGGCGCGCCGTGGCAAATCGTCATTTTCTCGCTGGGTATGTATCTGGTGGTTTATGGTTTACGTAATGCCGGGCTGACGCATGCCCTGTCTGCCGTGCTGAATCAGCTGGCAGAACAGGGTTTATGGGCCTCTACGCTGGGAACCGGCTTTATCACCGCCTTCCTCTCTTCCATCATGAACAATATGCCGACCGTGCTGATCGGGGCGCTGTCGATTGATGGCAGCACAGCCACGGGAGTCATTAAAGAGGCGATGATTTATGCCAACGTGATCGGCAGCGATCTGGGGCCAAAAATCACCCCGATTGGCAGCCTGGCAACACTGTTATGGTTGCATGTGTTGTCACAGAAGAATATGACGATTACCTGGGGATATTACTTCCGGGTGGGTATTGTCATGACTCTGCCTGTGCTGTTTGTCACGCTGGCAGCTTTAGCGCTGCGGTTGTCTGTGGCGCTGTAACGGATGTTTAACGCCTGACCTCACACTAAGATTGAAAAAGAGAACCTCCTGATGAGCAATATCACTATTTATCACAACCCGGCCTGTGGTACATCGCGCAATACCCTTGAGCTGATCCGCAACAGCGGCGCTGAGCCCACCGTGATTTTGTATCTTGAAACCCCACCGGCCCGTGAAGAACTGGTAAAACTGATTGCGGATATGGGTATTCCCGTGCGGGCCTTGTTACGCAAAAATGTCGAGCCGTATGAGCAATTAAAACTGGCAGACAATCATTTCAGCGACGATCAACTGATCGACTTCATGTTGCAGTACCCGATTCTGATCAACCGGCCGGTGGTTGTCACGCCGCTGGGCACCCGGTTATGCCGCCCTTCTGAGGAGGTATTAGCGATCTTGCCTGATGCGCAACGTGGCGCGTTCACCAAGGAAGACGGTGAAGCAGTTATTGATGAAAACGGCAAACGTATAACGAAAATCTAAAAAAAATAAGGCCGGTCATCAGACCGGCCTTATTGATTCTTAGCGGTATTCGACAAACACCTTACCCGCCATCAGGCATGTGACACCGGTTTTTGTTCTGTCTTAGACTGAACGTTTTCCAGCATTCTGCGAACCGGAATGATCAGGACGAACAGCACCGCAGCGCAGATAAGCAACGCAATGGAGCAACGGGCGAACAGGTCAGGCAGCATATCCAGTTGATCGGCTTTTACGTGTCCGCCAATCAAACCGGCCGCCAGATTCCCCAGCGCACTGGCACAGAACCACAGGCCCATCATCTGACCGCGCATTCTTTCCGGCGCCAGCAGCGTCATGGTCGCCAGACCAATCGGACTCAGGCACAGCTCACCGAGCGTCAGCATCAGAATGCTGCCCACCAGCCATAATGGCGATACGCCTGCCCCGCCGCTGTTCAGCACGTTCTGGGCAGCCATCATCATGATCCCGAAGCCCGCCGCCGCGCATAAAATGCCGATGATGAACTTGGTGATGCTGCTCGGGCGCACGTTTTTACGCGCCAGCAACGGCCATGCCCAGCTGAATACCGGTGCCAGCAGGATGATAAACAACGCATTGATGGACTGGAACCAGACGGCAGGAATTTCAAAATCACCGATCATGCGGTTGGTGTAGTCGTTGGCGAACAGGTTGAACGAGGTCGGCTTCTGCTCAAACGCAGACCAGAAGAAAGCAGCCGAGACCAGCAAAATAAAGCACACCAGCAGTCGGGCGCGCTCTTTCCGGTTCAGTCCGGCAAACAGGAACAGATAGATAAAATAGAGCGCAACGGACGCCGCAATCACATACACCAGCACGCTGGCGACGGCAACCGGGTTAATGACGATCACGCCCTGCGAGATCAGCGCAACGATGATTGCCACACCGGCGGCCAGCGCCAGCAGCCAGACACCTACACCGTTTTTCTTAGCAACCGGACTGTTCCAGGTGGAATCCAGTCCCACTTCGCTGTCGTAACGTTTCATGGCCGGCACGGCGTACAGACGGAAGATAATCAGCGCCACCAGCATACCGATCCCCCCGATACCAAAGCCCCAATGCCAGCCATGCGTTTTTATCAGCCAGCCGGAAATCAGCGGCGCGATAAACGACCCCATGTTAATGCCCATATAAAACAGTGAGAAACCGCCATCACGACGCGCATCACCTTTTTTATACAGCGTGCCCACCATGACCGAGATGCACGTTTTGAACAGGCCGGAGCCGAGAACAATAAACATCAGGCCGATAAAGAACAGGCTGTCGCCCATGAAAGCGGAAAGCGCAATCGACAGGTGGCCGAGCGCAATCAGAATCGATCCGTACCAGACCGCCCTCTGCTGCCCGAGCCAGTTATCTGCCAGCCAGCCGCCCGGCAGCGCCGCCAGATACATACAGCCAGCAAATATACCGACGATAGCTGATGCGTTTTCACGCGCAAGCCCCATACCGCCGTCGTAAACCGTCGCCGCCATAAACAGGATCAGTAAAGGACGGATGCCATAAAACGAGAACCGCTCCCACATTTCAGTGAAGAACAATGAGCCGAGCGGATAAGGATGGCCGAAGAAGGTCCGGCTTTCGTTTTTATTAACAGAGGAATGCATAAATTCTCCAGAGAAAGTCTGTCGTAATCGTTGTGAATACCCTTGCCCGGCGGCTGTCTTGCAGCCGCTCTTAAGCATTCAGCGCTTATTATTTGATTGCCGAATACCGGTATTGTCTGGCATTAACCGCAGAAGTTTTAGAGGAAAAGTCGACTAATGTCCACTTTTACAGATTTTATAGCGGCAGAAAACCGGACATGGCAGGTGAATTTACGAAGAAAAAAGCCCCTCAGGATAAAATATGCATTCAGAACAACGCCCCTTCACCGGCTGCCGTTGGCAAAATATGTGCCGGTATAGGGGATTGGCAGGTAGTCATGAAAGATCTGTTTTAATGTCTGCTCAGGTTCGATATCCGCAAACACATCAGGATAAAGGGTTTTTGCCATGAACTCGGTCGCGGCAACATGCCACGGGCTGAGGTAGAAATTATGCCATATCATCCCGGTGCGGCCGTTATGCACCGCTTTAAGTTCACGCAATCCATTCTGCCTGGCAGTCAGTTCCCGCAGACTTTGTTGTGCCATTTCCGGTGATATGGCGGGCCCCAGTTTCAAATCATTCTGATCATCAGGAGAACCTGCACCCGTGGCGAAATAAACCTCAGGTTGCGCCATGATAACCGTTTCTTCATTCAGCTGGCCAAAGACACCCTGCACCGTTTTGCTGGCGATATTATCCCCTCCGGCAAAATTCAGCAGTTCACCAAGACTGCCTTTCACGGCAGTCACGCAACATTCATTGCGACGCCCAAGATGTAACTGAAGCAGCACCGTCGGTTTGTGGCCGGAATAAGCGGCCAGACGATCATGGATAACCTGCATATGAGTATCGTAAAAGTGATTAAATGCCTGGGCGCGTGCAGTCTGGTTAAGCACCTCGCCCAGAATACTCACACTGCGCGTAGTATTTTTCAGCAGATGGACACGAAGATCGATTTTCACTATCGGGATATGCGCAGCGTTGAGCATTTCTTTAAGACGCAAATCGGCATCGTCATAGCGCGCAAGGCTGGGCAGGATCACCAGATCTGGTTTCAGCGCCAGCACCTTTTCAGGGTTCATATCATTTGTTCCCCCCAACCCCAGCGACGGAATCGTCAATATATGCGGAAAACGCTGCGCAAAAATGTCCCAGGTCTGGCTGTCATACTTCTTCAGATCGAGTGGCCAGCCGACAATCCGTCTGACAGGATCACCCGTTTCCAGAAGGGCCAGCGTATAAAGCATCCGGCTTTCGCCCAGCACGATACGTTGCGGATTATCGGGAATGTCCACATGATTACCGTCGATATCGATGACAGTGCGGGCCTGTACGCCAAAGCCCGTCAGCAACAACATAAACAGCACAGTCATAACAGAATATCTACGCGCTCGCGGAGTCAACCGCAGATCAGAATTCAACACTTGCCTGCACCATAAGATTACGGGTTTCACCTTCGCGCACGCGCAGGTTACCGCCGCTGGACGTGTAATAATGTTTGTTGAACAGGTTATTCAGGTTGAGTTTCAGCTGCGTCTTCTCCCCGAACAGACGGTTGTTCCACGCAACAAAACTGTCAGCCACAACATAATCAGGTAACGTGAAACTGTTCTCCGGGTCTCCCGCACGGGTGCCGACATAACGCGCCCCGCCGCCGACACGGAAATCACCCGGCAGGCCGTTAATCACCAGATTATGGCTCAGATAGAGCGCGCCCGAATGGCGCGGCGCATTCTGCAAACGGTTGCCGTTATTCGCAGAGTTTTCACCGTCATCCACAATTTCGGCTTTGTCATAGCTGTAATTGGCACTGACTTCCCAGTCAGGAAGGATCTCACCATTCAGCTCAAATTCCGCCCCGCTGGAACGTGCTTTATCAATGGCGCGTGTTTCGCCGTTAATGCTCAGTGACATGTCCCGCTCATCGATACGGTACAGCGCCACGCTGGCAAACATGCGTGGCGTAATCTGCCATTTACTGCCCACTTCCCAGGTAGTGCCCTGTTCAGGTTTTCCTACGTTGCCGTCATCGTCTACATCCGTTGAGGGCGTAAAGGATTTGCTGACGCTGCTGTAAAGAGACACCTCTGGCGTGACTTTATAAATCAGACCGGCCTGAGGTAAAAACTTATTCCCTTCGGAATCAAGCGTCTGAACGACGGGGTCAAAGCCTTTTGAGGCTCGCTGCTCATAATGTTGATAACGGCCGCCAAGCACCGCAATCCAGTCCGGTGTCAGTGAAATGCTGTCTTTGGCATACACCGAACGACTGTGTATCCGGTTCAGGTTATTGCCGTTAGCCGTATTCTCAGTCGTGCTGTCGGCGACCGGGGAGAGAATGTCGTATTGCGGATCCATAAAGTTGAAGCTGCTGTTGGCTTTGCCCTGGTATTGATGCGCACGATAAGTCTGGTTCATCTCATAATCAGTGCCCAGCACAAGATCATGATTCATACCCAGAATGTCCTGTGAACCCAGCAGATCCCAGGAAACATATTTGGTCTTGTGATTAAAACCGCGATTGGCATCCGCCCTGCGCGTCACGGCGCCGGTTGTCGCGTTAACCGCTGTCACCCTGACTTCGTCATTATTGTAGCGGCGCTGGTTCCATCCCAGCGTCAGGCGGGTGCTCCAGTCATCGCTGAACTGCCAGTCATAATGGGCGTTCAGCGTTTTATTATGACCCCAGGCGCGGTTTGACTTGTCATCCAGCCGGTCCTTATAGCCGATATCGATCGGTTTGCCGTTAATAAAAGCGGTTCCGCGATCGTATGGAATGTCGTAGCGGTAATCAGAATAGCTGATCAGGAAACTGGCCTTTTCGCCGTACCACTGCAGCGAAGGCGAAATCAGGGTGTGTTTATCACTGCCAAAATTACGCCAGTAATCCTGATCCTGTTTTTCCGCAATCATGCGAAAAGCAAAACCATTACCCAGCGGGCCGGTGACATCCACTGTCCCTGCTCCGCCACCTTCACTGGCGTAACGTCCGCTGACTTTGGTGTGCCAGTCATACTGCGGTTTTTTACTGACCAGGTTGATGACACCCCCGGGGTTTTGGATCCCGTAGAGTAATGACGCGGAACCTTTCAGCACTTCAACCCGCTCGGTGGTGGCATCAAAATTGAGACCCTGACTGCTGCGGACGCCGTCGCGATAAATGGACCCATCAGAGTTGGAACCAAAACCACGCCGGACAAATCCATCTTCCGTGCCCGCGAGCGTATTCCCCTCACTGACACCGCTGACAAAACGCATCGCATCAGAAAGACTTGTGGCCTGATAATCGTCAAGTTGTTGTCGCGTCACGACGCTGACCGATTGTGCCTCGTTAAGGCGCGGTGTGGGCGTTTTACTGGCAACAGAACTGGTGCCTGCGCTGTATCCCTGATCGTTCGTCTCATTTCCGGTGATGGTCAGCGTGTCGCTGTCTGCGGCTGAATACCCCGTAACAGGCGCCAGCATCGCAACGCCATAAATAGCAGCAAGAATCGCCGGATGGCCTTTTCTTTTAAAATCAAACAGTTTTTTATTATTCATTTCAATCAACCCGGTGTTAAATATAACGCACTTCCCCGTAATGCAATTGATAATCATTCCAACATGCAGATATGTAGTAGTAAATGATATGTTTCAGAATTTTGCTACAGGAAGAAATCATGACTTTACGGCAGGCATCTTGCTTTCAGCAGAACTTAACAAACTGTTTTTAAATAATTTTTATTGAAACCCGACGTTTCAGCCGCATAGGGTTCCGGTTCAGCACAGAAGAATTTGAATATTTTTGCTGCTAAAAACGCTACATTGTTAAAATAAACCCACAGTGTGAATGCTTTGCATTCACCGGTAAGCCTTTCAAAACTAACAGGATCGGTAAAATTACATGGCTGCCATTCCGGTAAAAAGACGTATTGATGTTTTCGGTGAACGCTACCGCGCCCGGGCGCCCTCACTGTCTCCCGGCTTGCAGGCGGTGGTGTCTTATATCCACAACAACCGTGAATCGGCGCTGGAAGCCACGGCAATGGATATTGCAGCCGCGACAGAAGTTTCGGATGCCACTGTAGTACGCGCCGTTCAGGCACTCGGTTTCGCCGGATTACGCGACATGAAAAAGACGCTGGAAGCCTGGTTTGGTACGGAGGTGAACTCGGAAGAGAAGATGAGCACGACGGTCAGCGAACTGGCCAGCGATATCAATTCGGGTATCAACTTCGTTCTCGACGGGCATAAACGTGCATGCGATACGCTGGCCGAGCCCGCTAACCGGCAGGCCATTTCTGAAGCTATCGCGCTGCTGATTAATGCGCGTCAGGTGGCGGTGTTTGGTCTGAACGCTTCAGGCATTTTAGCGGACTACAGCACACGGCTTTTTAGCCGGATTGGCATTCCGGCAGTATCACTTAACCGCTCAGGCATTGCGCTGGCGGAACAGCTCATAAACCTGCAACGCGGCGATGTCCTGATCATGATGGCGCAGAAAAGTGCTCATCGTGAGGGCAGAACGGCAATACAGGAAGCAAAGCGTCTGAATATCCCTCTCATTTTACTGACCAACGCCAGTGATTCTTTTTTTGCAAAGCAAGCTGATATTGTCATCAATGTTCCGCGCGGTGGTGAAAATGGCCGCATGCCGCTCCATGGCACGGTACTGGTCTGTCTGGAAATGCTGATTTTATCCCTTGCCTCGGCTACCGCATCGCGGACCCTGAAAACCATGAAGCGCATTCAGGATCTCAATCAGTCTCTGAAATCCGCCAATAAAATCAGAAAGTTGCAGGACGGCGTGTAGGCCAGACGACCTGTGATACTGAACTGGCACTAAAAATGGTAACGGGGAAACACCGGACACCAGTCCTGCTGTTTATCTCGTCGTTATTTGCAGGAGCAGGCATGGGCCGGGGACAACTGGGCGGGCTGGCATTAATCATGGTGATATCTTTGTCTGTTTGCGCTTCAATGTTTATTGCCAGTAAGGCAAAACGGACGCTGAATATTCAGAGAATAAAATTATGCAATTTGCCAGGTTCGGTCAGGAAAGTGTCATAGGAACCACTGATATACATACCGTCCCTGAAGATAACAACTTCTTCCACCCGCACCGGGTGTTGGCAAACGGCACAAATCAGAGAATGTACGGTCTCTGCCAGGGGCGAGTTCACTGCGGCGATGAAACGATCTGCCCCGCATTGCTCGCAAACAATTTTGATATCCGGCATGTGATGCACTCTGCACAAAAAAGAAAATGATTCCTTCAAATATAGCATAATTGGAATAATCTGATTGCTTATTATTAAATCGATATCTATCAAAGCATTTTAAGGCAAAAAAAAGCCCGCATGCAGAGCGCGGGCAATCACACAGACACGAAGAATAAAAGCAGTGGTTATCTGGTACCTGTAAAAGATGAGTAAAGATGAAGGGTTATGCCGAATTAATTAGCAACGTAATTATTTATGACGTACCAATGCACGGGAAAATGTCTGAATAAAAAAGCCCGTCAATGACGGGCTTTGGCGTTGCTGAAGGCGGCTTATACCGTGCCGGTTCCCCCATCAGAACACCAGATTTGTCCTGAGGAATAACTGTTGTCATTTGAGGCCAGCGTCACGTATATCGCGGCGATTTCCGCAGGTTGCCCCGGACGCTTCAGAGGAGCCTGCTCACCAAACGACTCGATTTTTTCCTGCGGCTGACCGCCTGAAATCTGCAACGGCGTCCAGTATGGCCCCGGTGCAACGCCGTTCACGCGGATGCCATCCTCCGCGAGCTGTTTAGCCAGCCCTTTGGTAAAGGCCATGATCGAGGCTTTGGTTGATGAATAATCGAGCAAGTTATCGCTCGGTAAAAACGCCTGCACGGAGGTGGTATTAATGATCGAACCGCCGCGAGGAATGAATTCCAGCGCCGCTTTGGTTATCCAGAACATCGCATACACGTTAGTTTTGAACGTGGCGTCAAACGCTTCAGTGGTCAGATCCTTAATCGAATCACAGAACTGCTGACGACCGGCGTTATTGACCAGCAGATCCAGCCCGCCGAGTTTCTCTTCGGCTTCTTTCACCAGTTGCTGGCAGAATTTCTCGTCACGGATATCGCCCGGAATGGCGATCACTTTCCGCCCTTCGGCCCATAACAGATCGACCACTTCTTTGGCATCGGGCTCTTCGTCCGGCAGATAATTAATGGCGACCTGCGCACCTTCGCGGGCGAAGGCAATCGCCACCGCACGACCAATGCCGGAGTCACCGCCAGTGATCAGCGCTTTACGCCCTTCCAGCCGGGCACTGCCTTTGTAGGTTTTTTCGCCATGATCGGGGACAGGGTGCATTTTGCTGGCCAGCCCCGGAAACGGCTGCTTCTGATGCTCAAACGGCGGCGTCGGATACGCATCAACGTGAGGTTCATTCAGGGAGATCGGGATTGTTTTGTTGTTCATAAACACTCCTTATTTTTAAAATGAATCTACAAAACGCATGTAGAAAATGAATGAACCTTAACCATAGAACATACAGACAGGCTGGTTGAAATCATCGGACGGTTCTGAAGTCTTATCAGCAACGGCACAGCCTTAAATGTCATCATGTCCGGGCTGGCTGTTGCGCCATTTGCATTTCGACACAAAAAAACCTCCCAGCCTGCGCTCACTTTCTCGTTATTATCCTGCCCTACAGAAAAAGCACAGGCTTCGGCTTTACTGCTCATACAACGGACTGGCGGCATATCACCGAGGCAGGCATTAAGTTGATGGTTTTAACGGGATAATCTATGCGTCATTCTAAAATTGTTATGTTATCAGCCCTGGTTGTTTCATCGTTGTTACCTCTGGCTAACACGGCATTTGCCGCGTCAAACTCACATGAAATCAAATCGTTCTACGATGATTCCAAATTGTATTCCATCGGCGATCAGGTGCCTGCGCTGTACCGCACCAAACCCTATGAAATCGTCGGCTGGCAGGAACGTCACCTGCCTGCACCCGATGCGGGCAGCCACTGGACTTACATCGGCGGCAGCTACGCGCTGATCACCGACACCGACGGGAAGATCCTCAAAGCCGAAAACGGCGATATTTACTTCCAGTAATCTGTCATCAGGATTGCAAAGATAAGGCCTGAAGAGATTCAGGCCTTTTTTATTGCGGTTCCCGCACCGTAAATCGCACTTTCGAAAGTAATAAATAGCGGAAGTATCAAGCAAATAAACATATCATTATGCGTGAACAGGGATGGTTCACGCAGAGTTCTACGCCATACCACCGGATGAACAACGCGAACCATCAAAATTATCAATGAGCATTTGGCTCTATTCTCTCCGGGGCTCCCATGAGCGACTCGCAGCAACGCCATTCCGTGCGCAAGCACCCCATGAAACTCAGCACGTCAGTCAGCCTGATGATAAGCGCCGTGATTGCGTCTGTTTTGCTGGTTGTCCATATGCTCTATTTTGTTCAGGTAAGCGACACCACCCGCGATGGTGTGAAAGAAAAGGCCCTGGCCGTCGCCAGAACCATGGCAGATTTGCCCGAAACAAAACGCGCTCTGCTGCTGCCCCCTGACAGTAATATAATTCAGCCCATCGCCAGCGCAGTGCAAAAACGTAATGACCTGCTCTTTATTGTGGTCACCAATATGGATGGCATCCGTTATTCGCATCCGAATGCGGATGTGATCAGTCATCATTTTATCGGCGATGACATTAATCCGGCGCTGCTCGGCAACGAAAATGTCTCCATCAACAAAGGTACGCTCGACAAAGCGCTGCGCGTATTCACGCCGGTCTATGATGACCACCATAAGCAAATCGGTGTGGTTGCCATCGGGATTTCGCTGGTCAAAGTCACGGAGCAAATCAATAAAAGTCGCTGGAGTATTCTGTGGACGGTGCTTTTCGGCCTGATGGTCGGCGCGCTGGGCACTTACTGTCTGGTGAAATTGCTCAAACGTATTTTGTTCGGGCTGGAACCTTATGAAATTTCGACGCTGTTTGAACAACGTCAGGCGATGCTGCAGTCGATCAAAGAAGGGGTGATAGCCGTCGACGATCAGGCGCATGTCACGCTGATCAACCAGACGGCGCGGCAGACTTTCCGTGAAACCGCCATCGACGTAACGCCGGACGCCGATTCCCTGCCACTTATCGCCAACCTTCGCGATGTGCTCAATACCGGCGTGCCGCGCCGTGACGAAGAAATCAACTTCAAGGGGCGTTTGCTGCTGAGCAACACCGTACCGGTACGCAACAACGGCGTCATCATTGGCGCGATATGTACATTCAGGGATAAAACCGAAGTCAGCCAGTTAATGCAGCGCCTGAGCGGCATGGTAAACTATGCAGATTCGTTGCGTGAACGTTCGCATGAATTCATGAACAAACTGCATGTGATCCTCGGATTACTGCACATGAAAAGTTATGCTCAGCTTGAGGATTACATTCTCAAAACGGCCAATAACTATCAGGCGGAAATCGGTTCACTGTTGCTGAAAATAAAGTCTCCGGTAATTGCCGGTTTCCTGCTCAGCAAGATGAACCGCGCATCGGACACCCGGCATCTGTTAACGCTCAGCGATGACAGTCTGCTGCCGGATAATAATAATGAAGATCAGGTGGCAGCACTGATTACCGTGCTGGGCAATCTGATTGAAAATGCGCTGGATGCGCTTGGCGATCAGCCTGATGGTGAAGTCAGCGTCTTGCTGCACTATCAGAATGGTTCGCTGGCCTGCATCGTCAGTGATGACGGGCCGGGCATTCAGCCGGAAAATATTGACGCAATATTCGAAAAGGGTGTGTCGTCGAAAGGCGATCAGCGGGGCATGGGACTTTTTCTTGCTAAACAGCAAGTGGAAAGCCTCGGCGGAACGATTACTGTAGAATCGGAACCTGATGTTTACACTCAATTTTTTGTACAACTTCCCTGGGATGCCGAGAGGACAAATTCTTGATCAATGTACTGATAGTTGATGATGATGCCATGGTGGCAGAGCTGAACCGATGTTATGTCGGCCAGATTGACGGCTTCGCGTGCTGCGGCACCGCGTCGACGCTGCAACAGGCGAAAGATCTGGTACTGAATTCAGAACTGTCTATCGACCTGATATTGCTCGACGTCTATATGCAGCAGGATAACGGGCTGGATTTGCTGCCTGAACTGCGTAACGCCCGACGGCCTGTCGACGTCATTGTCATTTCTTCGGCTGCAGATGCAGAAACCATCAAAAAATCGCTTAATTATGGCGTGGTGGATTATCTGATCAAACCGTTCCAGTTTTCCCGTTTCGAGGAAGCACTGACCGGCTGGCAGCAGAAGAAAACACTGATGGATAATCAGCAGTATTACGAACAGTCAGACGTTGACCGGCTGATCCACGGCAACAATACTGCGGCGGCGGACACCAAAAAGTTGCCGAAAGGCTTAACGCTGCAGACATTACGCACATTGTGTCAGTGGATTGATGCCCATCCGACAATGGAATTTTCCACGGATGAACTGGCAACGTCAGTGAATATTTCGCGGGTGTCTTGTCGTAAATACCTGATCTGGCTGGCACAGATGAACATTTTGTTCACCAGCATTCATTACGGCGTCACGGGCCGGCCGGTATATCGTTACCGTCTGCAGGCCGATCACTACTCGTTGCTGAAGCAATACTGTCAGTAAGTCACCAGACGGTAACAGTCATCCAGTGGCATGAAGGTAAACTGCCGCTGAGATGACAAGATAATCCGCCCGTCGCGGGTGACGAAAATCGCCTCGATGTGCGGAATCTGCGACATATATGCCAGACTCTTCTCCACGCCCATCCCGTACAGCAACGTTGTCCAGATATCCCCGTCTATTGAATCCTCAGAAACAATGGTCACGCTGAGCAGTTCGTTATCCAGCGGATAACCGGTTTTCGGGTCAAGGATATGATGATAACAGTGACCGTCCAGTTCGAAATAACGCTCGTAAATACCGGACGTCACCACCGATTTGCCGATGACGTTGATCACACCGATCAGCGCGTCCGGGTCCGAAAACGGTTTTTTCAGCCCAATCGCCCATGTCCCTTCCGCACCGGAACCCAGCGTTTGTACGTTACCGCCCAGATTGATTAATGCGTTCTCAACCTGTTGTTCCCGCAGGTAATCCCGCACAACATCGGCGATATAACCTTTGGCAATCGCCCCGAGGTCTATTTCCATTCCGGCTTTTTGCAGAAACACCGAACGGGTTTGTTCATCAAGGATCACGTCTTCAGGATCGGTCAGCGCCAGCAATGTCTTGATATCCTGTGCAGCCGGGATGGTGTGACCGTTGAAGCCGATTTTCCAGCGCTTGACCAGCGGGCCGATGGTGAAATTAAAATGGCTGTCCGGCAGGCAACTGATGGCTTTCGCACGGCGGATTAATGCATAGACCGGTTCGCTGACGGTGACAGGGTCACGTCCTGCGGCATGGTTAATCGCCATAATATCGGAGTGCGCGCGGTTCACCGTGAAGGTGTTTTCCTGCAATTTGATCAGCCTGAAAACGCCAGACGCCAGACTTTCGTTATGTTCAAACAGCTTGAGAAGAATGGGCGAACCCATCAAAACAGCGGAATAAGCATAAACACGATCGTCTGGCGTCATTGTAATACCCTGCGTGATAAACGGTTACCGCATCGCGAATTTCGCGGCGTTTTGCCCTGCAAGGATACCGAAGATAATGATATCTGCAACGGCATTACCGCCGATACGGTTGCCGCCGTGGATACCGCCAACCACTTCACCCGCCGCGAATGCGCCGCCGAGCACCTGTTGCTGCGCGTCCAGCACGCAGGTTTCGGTGTTGATGGTTACGCCACCCATGGTGTGATGCACGCCGGGTGCGATACGGATAGCATAGAACGGCCCCTGATTGATCGGGTGGCGCAGCGCAGTTTTACGGCCAAACTCCGTGTCGTGCTGTTTATCCACGGCGACGTTGTAACTTTCCAGCGTTGCCAGGAAGGCATCGGAGTTCATTTCCAGTTTCGCCGCCAGATCACGTGGTGAACTGCCGCTGATAACAAACCCTTTCGCAATGTATTCATCAGCCGCTTTATTGTTCAGGCGCACCTGCTCGTCAAACACCACGTAAGCAAATTTCTCCGGCAACGCGATGATGTTCGCCGATACTTTGTCGCGGGTTTCCATTTCGTTGAAGAAGCGTTTTCCCGCCTGACTGACCAGAATCGCCCCGCCGCCACGAATGGCCTCCGAAATCAGATAAGACGTGGTTTGTTCAACCGTAGGGTGGATCTGAATTTCGCCCATATCCACCGTGCCTGCGCCAATATTCTGCAGAATGGCGATGCCGCTACCGGTGCGCCTTTGTGATTGGTGGTCACGAAACCGTCCAGTTCAGGGCGATATTTCACCACCATTTCGCGGTTGGCGCTGAAACCGCCGGTGGCGACGATCACGCTTTTGGCATTAATCATCAGCACTTCATTGTCGTCATTGAGCAACTGCACGCCCTGTATCGCACCATCGGCATAACGGATTTCCGTGACCGACGTATCGAGCATCACGTCGATATTACGTTTGTTAAGATTCTTCACCAGACCGCTGATCAGGAAGCCGCCCACTGCACTGCGGTCCGCCGGACGGTGTGTGCGGTCGATGCTCATCCCGCCGGTAATGGTGATATCGCTCAGTTCAATATGGTGATCGGCCAGCCATTCCACCGCCTGCGGCGCACGTTCGATGAACTCTTTCAGCAGCACAGTATTGTTTTTGAACTGACCGCCTTTCAGGGTTTCCTGATAGAACAGCTCTTTGCTGTCTTCGATACCTTTCAGGCGCTGATAACGGGTTTCCGCGGCGTTCATACCGACCGACGCTTTAATGGTGTTACCGCCGATGGTCGACATTTTCTCGACGATCAGGACTTTCGCCCCTTCGTCACAGGCCTGAATCGCTGCCGCCAGACCGGCACCGCCGCTGCCGACGACCACAACGTCGTAGTTTTGTGGTTCATTCAGGCTGCCGCCCTCTTCCAGCAACTGCGCTTTGCAGGATTTGGCGATAGCTTTGGAGACGGCTTTTTTCACCGCTTCACTTTGCTCGGTTGCGCCGGTCACCGCATCGACGTGCGGGCTGTTAGCGTCGAGAATACGGCTGCGGATAATTTCAAAGCTGGTGGTGAATTCCACATCCGTGTCCGCGCCCGCTTCCAGCGCGATATCCGTAATGCGGTCGGTTTCCAGACTGACGTTAACGGCCAGTTCATGCGCAGGATCCTGCACTTTCTCCCGGAACACACCGGCTTTGAATTTCTTCGAGGTCATGCTCATGTCGCGGATCATCGCGTCCACCAGCGAGAAACGCCACAGCGGTTCAGGAATGGTCAGGGCTTCGCGTTGTGTGCTGTCAATAAACAGGTCGAGTTTCTGATCGGCTGCGATACGGTCAGTCCAGTCCGGATAAGCGATGCAGGCTTTACCGATGGCGATCATGTCATAGCCGTGTTCAAGCGCCATTTCCGCATCGGATTTATTCACGATACCGCCCACGCCCATCACCGGAATTTTGGCCAGTGTGTCGGAACGCATCGCGACATATTTGTCGATCAGTGGCGTTGGATCAGTGGTATCAACAATGGAAGGCCGCAGCGAGTAACCGAGGGAGAAATGCAGGTAATCCAGCCCGCGGGCAGCAAGCTGTTCCAGCAGATACATTGTGTCGGCAAAACGGATCCCCGGTTCTTCCAGCTCTTCTGGTGAGAAACGATAACCGATGATGAAAGAAGAATCGGCGTATTTCTTCGCCATCTCATGGGTGATATCGAGAACAGCCAGCGGGAAGCGGGCGCGGTTTTCGCGGCTGCCGCCCCATTTGTCGTCACGCTGGTTGGAATTCGGCGAGAAGAATTGCTGGATCAGATAGGTGTTCGCGCCGTGGATTTCCACGCCGTCAAAACCGGCTTCAATCGCACGACGCACGCCTTCACCGAATTTGGTGATCATGCCGTCAACTTCATCTGCCGTCAGTGCCACCGGTGTGGCTGCACCGTCACGTGGTGCCGCCAGTGCGCTTGGCGCAACCGGCTGCTGGCCACCAATCAGTTTTGGCTCGCTCATGCGGCCACCGTGATAAATCTGCAAAAGGGCTTTTGAGCCCTGAGATTTCACGGCTGCGGCGATTTTTGCCAGACCGTCGATTTTGCTGTCGTTATCGATACCGATAGCGCCGGGGAATGCCAGACCTTTATCATCGACAAAACAGCATTCAACAATCACGGTGCCGATGCTGCCGGCACGGGCGCGGTAATATTCAACCAGCTCGCTGGTGACGGTGCCGTCGTAAAAGCCGGTGCAGGTGGTCATTGGCGCCATCAGAATGCGGTTTTTCAACTCAGTACCATTGGGCAGAGTGAACGGACTTAATAACAGGTGGTTGGTGCTCATAATAATTACTCCAAACTTTAAGGTTTTAAATTCTGAATTCGTTATCGGCGCGCTATTTGAGCTATTTTAGATAAGCGCAGTGGAGTATTGATTTATTATTCGTTGTTTTTATTTCAATGCCGATGTCATGCTATTAATATAAGTTTATTTTTACTTCCAAAACTTATTACATTAGTTAATTAACTATTTATCTATTAACTTAACACCTGTTATATTAAAATTATGTTAACTATTAAATTAAATAATCACATTAATGCAAACTACAATCTTATTTGTATTTAACTGATGAGATGATTATTACATCCTCCGGGCTTTTCCCTTCGGCAGATCACGGAACCCGTCCGCTGGCAAGAGGTGGCAGATCGCCTGATGAGGGAGTGTGGCTGTGAATGACTCTCATTTTGCCCTACTCCATTTTTTGCTTTCCGTTACCCCGAAAGATACCCCCGTCACAAATTGCCCTTTAATTAATCAGGCAGGCTCTGCATAACGGTTTCATACGATTTAAAAAAGAATTCAGCACCGTATTTTGTTGATCAAGATCAACAGTTAAAAATAGGGAAAACGCATTATATAAACATTTCCTCCCTCTTACGGGGAATAGTAAGCACTTAACAAAAATAACAATAACGAGGCAATTAACATGCCACTATTGAATAATTAAAAAAAAGATTAAGTAACTAAAAAAACCAAACGACATCTTACCTATGCATCATCACAATATTCCTAACTACCTAAGATAAATATTATGAGCGAAATATCAAAAACTGCGGTGAAAGAACCAGCGAAAAAAGCCGAATCCGGCAAAAAAAATCGCTGGATCTTTATGGTACTTCCCGTGCTGGTGTCCGTGCTGTTGCTGCTCGTTCCTGTACCTGCCGGTCTGGAACCTCATGCCTGGCACTTCTTCGCCATCTTTGTGGGCGTCATTATCGGTCTGATCTTCGAGCCATTGCCGGGGGCCGTTATCGGCTTAACCGGTGTGGTGGTCATCGCCCTTTTCAGCCAGTGGTTGCTTTTCAGCCCGGCTGAACTGGCGGATCCTAAATTCAAAACCGCAGCACAGTCCTTCAAATGGGCGGTCAGTGGTTTTGGCAACTCCACGGTATGGTTAATCTTCGGCGCGTTCATGTTTGCCGCCGGCTACGATAAAACCCAGTTCGGCCGCCGTCTGGCGCTGATTCTGGTGAAATATCTTGGCCGCCGCAGCCTGACGCTCGGTTATGCCATCACCTTTGCTGATCTGTTACTGGCACCCTTCACACCGTCCAACACCGCGCGCAGCGGCGGCACGATCTACCCGATCATTGCTAACCTGCCGCCGTTGTATGGCTCAAAACCGAACGACCCGAGCGCACGTAAAATCGGTTCTTACCTGATGTGGGTGGCGATCACCGCAGCCTGTATCACCAGTTCGATGTTTCTCTCTGCACTGGCGCCTAACCTGCTGGCGCTGGGTATCGTGAACAGCGTAACCGGTATCAACATTTCGTGGGGCACCTGGTTCATCGCCTTCCTGCCGGTCGGTCTGCTGCTTCTGTTGACTATGCCGCTGCTGGCGTACTGGTTCTACCCGCCGGAAGTGAAAATCAATGACGAAGTGCCGCGCTGGGCAACCGCTGAGCTGGCAAAACTGGGCAGAATGTCCCGTCACGAAATCCTGCTGCTGGTGTTCGTCTGCTGCGCGCTGGCGATGTGGATTTTCGCTGCGAGCTTTATCGAACCGGCCATGGCTGCTTTGCTGGTCGTGGTACTGATGCTGTGGACCGGCGTTCTGAACTGGAACGACATCACCAGCAACAAACCGGCCTGGAATACCTTCGCCTGGTTCGCCACGCTGGTAGCACTGGCTGACGGCTTATCCCGCACCGGTTTCATCGCCTGGCTGGGTAAAGAAGGCGCAGCACTGATGGGCGGTATCTCCCCGGGCGCGGCGACAATTGCCCTGCTGCTGGCGTTCTACCTGCTGCATTACCTTTTCGCCAGCACCACGGCGCACACCACCGCCCTGTTACCGGCTATGCTGACCATCGGCGCGGCAATCCCTGGCATTAACATGCAGGTATTCTGTTTGCTGATGGTGACGTCTCTGGGTGTTATGGGGATCATCACACCTTACGGTACCGGCCCAAGCCCGATTTATTACGGCAGCGGTTATCTGCCAACCAAAGATTACTGGCGTCTCGGCACTATCTTCGGAGCCATCTTCCTGATTGCCTTACTGGTCATCGGTTATCCGTGGATGATGATGATGTTCTGATTGTGGCGATAAAATCACCCACAAAGCATTAACAGAGCATTTACTGAAAGAAAACATATAAACCCCGTTGCCAGCCTGTGTATTTGGCTGGCAACATACAGAACGAATATAAACGTCGCCCCGAACACCCCTGCTATACCGCGTCAACAGTCCCACCCGTGGCGGCAAAAACGGAAAAAGTGAGAAAACAATGTCGAACAAACCGTTCTATTATCAAAATCCCTTCCCCGTTTCCAAAGATGACACCGAATATTATCTGCTGACCAAAGAACATGTCTCCGTCAGCACCTTCGACGGCGAAGAAGTGTTAAAAGTGGAACCGCAGGCGTTAACGCTTCTCGCGCAACAGGCGTTCCACGATGCCTCTTTCATGCTGCGCCCGGCGCATCAGCAACAAGTGGCTTCCATTCTTCATGACCCGGAATCCAGCGAAAACGACAAATACGTTGCGCTGCAATTCCTGCGTAATTCTGAAATTGCGGCCAAAGGCATTCTGCCGACCTGTCAGGACACCGGCACCGCAATCATCATGGGTAAAAAAGGGCAGCGAGTCTGGACCGGCGGCGGCGACGAAGCCAGCCTGTCTCAGGGTGTGTATAACACCTTCATCGAGGATAACCTGCGCTATTCCCAGAATGCCGCACTGGATATGTACAAAGAGGTAAACACCGGCACCAATCTGCCTGCACAAATCGACCTCTACAGTGTCGATGGTGACGAGTACAAATTCCTGTGCATCGCCAAAGGCGGCGGTTCGGCCAACAAAACCTACCTGTATCAGGAAACCAAAGCGCTGATTACCCCGGCGAAGCTGAAAGATTACCTGGTTGAGAAAATGCGCACGCTGGGCACGGCAGCCTGTCCGCCGTACCATATCGCGTTCGTGATTGGCGGTACGTCTGCTGAAGCAACGCTGAAAACCGTAAAACTGGCGTCCACCCATTACTATGACGGTCTGCCAACGGAAGGTAACGAACACGGTCAGGCATTCCGCGACGTCAATCTGGAACAGGAACTGCTGGTGGAAGCCAACAATCTTGGTCTCGGCGCGCAGTTCGGCGGCAAATACTTCGCCCACGATATCCGCGTAGTACGTCTGCCGCGTCACGGTGCATCCTGTCCGGTCGGGATGGGCGTTTCCTGCTCCGCAGACCGTAATATCAAAGCCAAAATCAATCGTGACGGTATCTGGATCGAAAAACTGGAAGACAATCCGGGCCAGTACATCCCTGAGGCCCTGCGTGAGCAAGGCGAAGCGGGGGTGGTGAAAGTTGACCTGAATCGTCCGATGCCTGAAATCCTGGCGCAACTTTCTGAATATCCGGTATCTACCCGTCTTTCCCTGAGCGGTACGATTATCGTTGGCCGTGACATCGCACACGCCAAACTGAAAGAGCGTCTGGATAACGGCGAAGGCTTGCCGCAATACATCAAAGATCACCCGATTTACTACGCAGGCCCGGCGAAAACCCCTGAAGGTTACGCATCCGGTTCCCTCGGCCCGACCACCGCTGGCCGCATGGATTCTTACGTGGATCTTCTGCAATCCAACGGCGGCAGCATGATCATGCTGGCCAAAGGTAACCGCAGCCAGCAGGTGACCGACGCCTGCCATAAACACGGCGGTTTCTATCTCGGCAGCATCGGTGGCCCGGCAGCGGTGCTGGCGCAGCAAAGCATCAAGAGCCTGGAATGCGTGGAATATCCTGAATTAGGAATGGAAGCCATCTGGAAAATCGAAGTCGAAAACTTCCCGGCATTCATTCTGGTGGATGACAAAGGCAACGATTTCTTCCAGCAAATTCATGCAAATACCTGCGCGAAGTGTGTGAAATAAACGCCTGCTGAAAGACAAAAGGCCTGCCAGAAATGGCGGGCCTTTTTTATGGGTAACATGTCGCAAATCAGCGCATTTACGACATCATGTAAATCACGAGACCTTCTGTCACTATGCCCAGTGCAGTGCCGATGAGTATTGAGGAAGACGCAGATTCCACATAGGTGTCGCTGCGCACGGCGAACATACCTGCAGCAATGGCGGAAGGCGTTGCGCCGATGATCACCACCTGCTGCATCAGCGTATGGCTCAGCCCAAATGCCAGACCGGCAGCGGCCATAATCGCGGGCTGGATCAGGTTTTTCATGCCGATGTTAGTGACCGTATGAATATTCAGCGTCGGGCGCTCGCCGAAGAACAACAGACCCAGCGCGAACAGAGAAATCCCGCCTGCGGTTTTACCCATCATTTCCACCGACGAGGACAACAGTTCCGGAATTTTAATGCCAGCCAGACTCATCGCCACACCCAGCACCGGGATCCAGACAATCGGATTGCGTACCGCTTTGAACAGATTATTCAGGATCATCTTGCCGAGGCTGCCCTGTTGAGCCAAATCGCTGTTTTTGTCACCCATGCGGATCAACACAATCGTCAGCGGGATCATCAGCACGCTGGTGATAAGATTAC
Organism: Rahnella sp. NRRL B-41462; assembly: GCF_003263525.1. Lineage (NCBI taxonomy): Bacteria > Pseudomonadati > Pseudomonadota > Gammaproteobacteria > Enterobacterales > Yersiniaceae > Rahnella > Rahnella sp. NRRL B-41462. The sequence goes on from NZ_JYDF01000014.1 coordinate 25,530, forward strand.
CGACCAGCACCCCCAGAAAACCTTCCGGCCCGATAAGCACCGCCAGTACAGGCGCGCCAAAGTAAGCCATATCCGGGAACGCGCAAACCAGCGACTGAATGGCGCTGGTTTTGATGTCATGGCGGAAAAACCAGCGCGAGATGCACAACGTCAACAAATAAGAGCCCATCAGGCCAATCACCAACACTGCCATAAACGATAAATTCTGAATCTTGGCCGGATCAGTATGTAATGCACCGATAAAAAGATGTAATGGCAGCGCGAAACGGATCACTACCGTGGCTAATACCGTAGCATCGTCACGTTTCATATAACCCAGTTTTCCGCTCAGCCAGCCTAATACCATAATAAACACTAAAGGAAATAATGAGGATAAGAGTAATGTCGGCATAATATGACCTTTCTTTATTATTGTTGATGAGATAATTGAAGGAACAAAATGGCGGTTAGTTATATTATTTAAAAACCCACATCATTGTGACCCGCGTCACATCTGCCTTTATGGCAATAATAACAATAATTACTTAATAACAAATTACAGCAAATACAATGAGTTAAAATCAATACATTAATTTCACTTAAATATCAGATAATATATTTACTCAACTTGAACCATCCGGAAACATTCAAAAACATTATGCAGAATTCATCACTAAAAAAGTATTAAAACGCTTTTGTAATTTAAGTAACCGGAATCAGTGCCTGTGTCGTGTTATAAAAAACAAATAATAAACAATCATCTTATTCAGGCTGCTATGGCCATTGGTTTTATTTTGGTAGTTCATACACTAATTCGACCGGTTATAGGATTTTACTGTGAGGGATCCGGCAACGGGAAATAACGTACCGGAAATTAACTGAGTTCAAATGTTCTAAGGCTTAATGATGTTAAAAAAACGCCCGCTCTACACCCACTACACAGGTTCATTATTACTCGAAAACCCGCTGCTCAATAAAGGCTCGGCCTTCAGCCGCGATGAACGTCTGGCGCTCAATCTTAACGGACTGCTGCCCAATCAGGTTGAAACTATCAACGAACAGACTGACCGCGCTTATTCTCAATTCTCTGATTTCAAACGTGATATCTCCAAGCATGTCTACCTGCGCAATATTCAGGACACCAACGAAACCCTTTTCTACAACCTGGTGAATTCACATCTGGAAGAAATGCTGCCGATTATCTACACCCCGACGGTCGGCGAGGCCTGTGAACACTTCTCCGATATATACCGCCGTGCCCGTGGCCTGTTCATCTCTTATCCTGATCGCGAGCATATCGATGAAATGCTGCAAAACTTCTCCAAAAATGACATCCGGGTGATCGTTGTCACCGACGGCGAACGCATTCTGGGACTCGGTGATCAGGGGATTGGCGGCATGGGCATTCCTATCGGCAAGCTTTCGCTTTATACCGCCTGCGGTGGGATCAACCCGGCCAACACGCTGCCGATCATGCTTGATGTCGGAACGAATAACGCCCAGCGCCTCGACGATCCGCTGTACATGGGCTGGCGCCACCCGCGCATTACCGACGGCGAATACAATGAATTCATGGATATGTTCATTCAGGCGGTAAAAACCCGCTGGCCGGATGTCCTGCTTCAGTTCGAAGACTTCGCGCAAACCAATGCTATGCCACTTCTGGAGCGCTACCGCGAGGAGTTGTGCTGTTTCAATGATGATATTCAGGGCACCGCGGCGGTCACGCTGGGCTGTCTGATTGCCGCCAGTCATGCCGCAGGCACCCGGCTACGCGACCAGCGGGTCACCTTCCTCGGCGCAGGTTCTGCCGGTTGCGGTATCGCGGAGAAAATCATCGCGCAAATGGTGGCAGAAGGTGCTTCCGAAGACGAAGCGCGCAGTCAGGTCTTTATGGTGGATCGGTTTGGCCTGCTGACAGATGACATGCCGAATTTGCTCGATTTCCAGCGTAAACTGGTGACAAGTAAAAACAAAATCAGCCACTGGAATGTGGACAACCAGAATATCTCGTTGCAGGACGTGGTGCATCATTCCAAACCAACCATTCTGATTGGCGTTTCCGGGCAACCGGGGCTGTTTACCGAAGAGATCATCCGTGAGATGCATCACAACTGCCATCATCCGATCATCATGCCGCTCTCTAACCCGACTTCCCGCGCAGAAGCCCGTCCTCAGGACGTGATCGCCTGGACCGAAGGTGCCGCGCTGATGGCGACAGGCAGCCCGTTCGCACCGGTACATTATCAGGATCACACGTACCCAATCCCGCAATGTAACAACGCGTATATTTTCCCCGGGCTGGGGTTAGGCATTCTGGCGTCGGGAGCGCGCCGCGTGACCGATAGCATGTTGCTGGCTGCCAGTCAGGCGCTGGCCAGCCTTTCTCCGCTGGCGACCACCGGAAAAGGGTCATTATTACCGGCTATTGCCGATATTCAGCATGTGTCTAAAATCATTGCCGCCGAAGTGGCGCGCGTCGCGCAACGGGAAGGCGTGGCACCGGAAGTTTCAGAAGATGAGTTACAGAGTCGTCTCACCAGCGAATTCTGGAAACCGGAATACCGGTCTTATAAACATTCGTCGTTCTGATGTGTATGGCCGGTACCTCGTACCGGCCAGTTGCGCACTGACATCGTTAAAGCTCCGCTTTCCCCGGATTATCAAAGCCTACCCGCCCGACAAACGGCAAACGCAACGCCGGATTCTTCACATCAATGCCCAGGTTCAGCCCCAGCACATTGACTTCAATGCCCTCTTCCACACCCAGCGTCACGCCCAGCAGTCCCAGCAAAGAAACCTGCACGCCGCGCCCGGATGGCGGTAAACCGATCGGATTGGTAATGCCGCGGTAATCTTTGCCGATCGCATTGGAAGGAAGATCAAGCTGCAGATCCGGCACTTCACGGCCGATGTGGGCGATAAACGTATTGCTGTTTGGCCCCGGCCACGCGTGATAGGTATGCGGATACGGGTAACTTTTGATCGCTGCTTCTATTTTGGGGATCATAATCTGCGCCTGCGCGCCGCGGTGATCAACCAGTATACGGGGCTGCGAGCCAAACCAATACCCATCTGGAATAGCATAATCGCGGCGTACTACGTTGGTGCTGCCCCAGCTGATCACGTCATAACGGGTGAACTCTGTTTCCCCTTCACGTTTGTAAATTATCCACGGATGCACCGCCACCAGCCCGCGCCAGCCATAAGTCGGTGCAGCATAAATCTGGATAATAGCGATACTTTTCAGTCTGGCAGGATCCGGCGCAATACCGGCTGAAGTCCGTCGTGCCGTTGACCAGCTCTGGCCTGCAGGTTCTGTCCGTGTTTGTGTCGCTTTCGCGTAGCTGTATCCGAAAGACAGCAGTAAAACCAGAACAAACCCGAGACTTACCCATTTTATGGCGATCATGCTTTATTCACCTTTGCCGGTCCGTTCAAAAGAACAACGGTACTCATTCACCGAGAGGCTGGCAACGTGAAAGTCTGTTGTAAATCACAAAATTTGCTGCAAATAGCCGATTGGGATTGGGGGAATGCCAGGGGATAGAAACGTGAATCATGCGATGTTGCAAAATATATGGAAAAATGCGGATGACTGATGTAAGCCTGATCTGTAAAGTGCAATGCCACTCCTGGCACCCAAACTATCATTATCTTTTTTCCCGGGTACAGGATGGTACGGCACTCTTCCTTATGGGCGATTTCAATCAGCCTCGAGGTTGAGTTTATTAAGGTATGAAGCGCGCCCATGTCGGGAAATTTGACTAATTAGAGTAACGATAAGATGAAAATGAAATTCATACCGCCAATCATTGTACTGGCAGGTGCTGTTGGTTTTATGGTGTGGTTCTTTGTTAGCGGAGCTGCAATGCCTGGCGGCTGAAAGAACATCAATAAATGTGAGGCGTTTTTTACAGACAGGTCTCTATTACTTCAGATGCACCTGCAATTCAGTTAAGAAGGGCTGTATCTCGTTTGAGAATTTGAAAAAGCACCGTCACCAGGCGGTTATTTTATGTTTAACGTTACCAGCCCTGAAGCCGTCGTATCGCGAGTTGTAAAGCAACGTTGGGTCTGCCATTTGTGTCTATAGCCTCGTCCTGCGCGCGCTTAAGGCATAAGACTATGCGTCCCGCGCTAAAGTCTTCCCCCGCCTGAGCAAACATTAAGCAGCATTCGCCTACCATCCTGCACCCTTCTCCAAAAGCCGAATTCTTACCTTGCATAATTACTCCTGTAAACAGTAAACCTGAACATCAGATTTAACATAATAACTGAAATAATTGGATAAAGTTTGCGCAATGCATGAATTTCATCCCATTCTCATCTGAATTGCTCAAAACGTCGGTGAATTTTCTTTAATTACTAAACCCATTTCATTAAGCCAAATTCCCGGAAGAGACTAGTATGTTTTCGGGAGCATCGCTCTCGTTCCAAAACTAAATATTTAGTGATGATTCACTGGCCTTCGTTCGCGAGGGCTTTTTTGCGTCCCGATACTGACCTCATGCAGCGAACACAGCTATTTATGGGCTGTTATCCTTTTGATTGGATAATTATTACTCCGCTATGCTTATTTGGTTCTACCCGATCAAATTTCAAAACTGATGTTTATTGCCCGCCTGTCGCGGGCATCTTTTTATGATGCACAGTGTGTCATCAAACACCTGGTTGCCAGCATCGTTAACAATGAACGTTACCACGCCTTCAACCACAATCGCGCCATAGTCACTGGGCTCACAGGTGATTGAAGCCGCCTTTCAGCAGTCCATAAAGTCCCCGTCCATCATCAGGCGCTCCGACGGCGCGTCCCGGTTATCTATCAGTCCGGCGGCCAAAATCAGACTCCAGCCCATTGTTGCAGCCGCCTTGCTGACTCATACTGCCCGTAACACTGAAGAGATTTCGCGCATTAAATGAAAACAACAAATTGACGTTAACGCTTTGATTATAAAAGGATGAATATGACTGACTCTAAGAAAGCATTGATCATCGGCGCATCACGCGGTATCGGTTTGGGTGTGGTGGATGTACTCGCAAAACGCGGCTGGCAGGTCACCGCCACAACACGTGATGCCGTTCCGGCCAAAACACCGGCGGCTGTTGAATGGGTAAAACTGGACATCAATAAATCCGAAGCGCGGGAAGCGGTGAAAGACGCGCTGTCCGAAAGCCATTTTGATCTGATTTTTGTGAATGCAGGCGTATTTGGTCCGGATCATCAGGATATTGATCAGGCCAGCGACGAAGAAATTATTCAGCTATTTTTGACTAACGCCATTTCCCCTGTGCGTTGCGCCAGTGAATTACTGCCTTTCCTGAACCACCGTACCGGTGTGCTGGCGCTGATGACCTCTGAGCTGTCGAGTCTCAATGAGAATGACGTGGCAACTTATCCGCTTTATTCCGCCAGTAAAGCTGCGCTGAATATGCTGACCCGCGGGTTGCAGGCACAGATTGAAAAACAAGAACTGACGCTGCTTTCCGTGCATCCGGGCTGGGTACAGACCGATATGGGCGGTGAAAATGCCACGCTGACCGTGGCCGAAAGCGCCACCGGCATTGTTGATCAGTTCGAAGCCTGGCGCGGCAAAGGTGGCCATCACTTTGTTGAATATTCAGGCCGTGAACTGCGCTGGTAAATATGAAGTGAGCTGACAAAGGGCTTGATCAGTTTTTGTGTTAATGCCACCATTAGGAAATAAACGTTTCCTAATGGTGGCATTTTTTATGGCATTCCCTTCACCGAAGGATCGCGGTCGTCCGCGTGAATTCGATACTGAACTTGCACTGGATAACGCCATGACGGTATTTCGCGAAAAAGGCTTTCATGCGGCGTCCATCAGCGATCTGAGTCAGGCCATGAACCTTACTGCAGGCAGTATTTACAAAGCCTTCAGCGATAAAAGGACCCTGTTTCTCAACGTATTTGAACGTTACACCTCACGGCGAAATACCCAGTTACGCCAGCAAATTGAACGCATCTCCACCGGCCGCGAACGCATTGCCGAAGTGCTGCGCTTTTATCTGCGTTCTTCTCATGAAATTGAAGGCCGCCGCGGGTGTCTGGTCGTCGGCAGCACCGTCGAATTACTCACGCTGGATGAGGAACTCGCCGCACTGGTGCGTCAGGCTATTATGCGCAATAAATTGTTCCTGACCTCCCTCATTGAACAGGGCCAGCAAGACGGTTCTGTCACCCCGGATATCGATGCGCAGGCCGCGTCATCCCTGATGTTATGGATTGTTTTGGGCATGCGTGTCGCCGGTAAAGTCGAAAACAATCACGCCAGCGAAACCACGCTGGAACTGGCGCTTAAAATTCTCGATTAAAAATTTTTTCTCATTTAGGAAATGATTATTTCCTAAATATGACTATAACGGAGATTGGCTATGAACGAGATGACCCCTTCTGTTGTTGTTACTGCCGAACCCTTTGCAGTGGCTGACCCCACCCTTTGCGGTTTTACCCATCGCTACGCCACGGTCGAAGGCGTGAGGATGCATTACGTCAGCGGCGGTAATCCGCAAGGCAAAGTCTTGCTGTTGCTGGCGGGTTTTCCGCAAACCTGGTACGCATGGCGTAATGTGATGAACGCGCTGGCACAGGATTTCTGGCTGGTGGCACCAGACCTGCCCGGTCAGGGTGATTCGGACCGCCCGCAGACCGGTTACGACACACAAAGTCTGGCGCAGAAAATCCACGGGTTAATGCAGCTTCTCGGGCATAAGCGTTACTCGCTGGCAGCGCATGACGTCGGCGCGTGGGTCGCTTATCCCTGCGCGGCGATGTATGGCGAGGAAGTACAACACCTGGCGCTGCTGGATGCGGGGATCCCCGGAATCACCTTGCCGGACGTGCTGCCGGTCACACCGGACAAATCGTGGAAAACCTGGCATTTTGCCTTCCACACATTGCCTGATTTGCCTGAAGCGCTGATCGCCGGTAACGAACGTGTCTATCTCGACTGGTTTTTGCGCCGGAAAACCGCTGCGCCGGATGCCTTCACAGATGACGATATCAGCGAGTATCTGCGGGTGTTCCTCAAAAGCGGCGGCCTGCGCGCCGGGCTGGCGTATTATCGTTCGGTTACTGAATCTGCGGAACAGAACCGCACACTTAATCGTGCCGGAAAATTAAAAATGCCGGTACTGGCGGTCAGCGCCGATCAGGGTTCGATCCCGGACATGGCCGTTCCCCTGCGCGCTTTCGCTGAAAATGTCACCGGCATCATCATCCCTCACAGCGGCCATTTCATTCCGGAGGAACAACCGGAAGTCTTAGCCCGTCACCTGCATAGTTTCTTCACAATGTGAGATGAAGATTTGCTGAACTTTTTATGATAAACATAGAACTCGGATTGTTTGTTAATAATTTGTATTCACAATAATTGCCGGGCTAACGAGTTTTCAAAAACCACAGACACGGCATCTTTCATTTTTCAGGGATTTGTCATGTCTGCTGCTTCCGGTAATTCAGACTCACTGTTACGGCACCGCTCGTTTGTCGCTTTCTGGATCGCCCGTGCAGCGTCCAGCTTTGGTTTCCAGATGCTTTCCATCGTGGTGAGCTGGCAGATTTATTCGATCACCGGCCGGGCGTTTGATCTCGGGCTGATCGGGTTGGTGCAGTTTTTACCTTCCGTCGCGCTTGCGCTGGTGGCAGGCCACGTTGCCGATCAGTTTGACCGCCGCCGCGTGGTGCTGCTCGGGCAAATCGCCGAATGGGTGGCGATTGGCTCGCTGGCTTATCTGACGCTGACACATCACGTCAATGAAGTGGTCGTGCTCGGACTGATTTTCGTGATTTCGACTGCCAAAGCGATGGAAGCCCCTTCATTACAGTCGATGTTGCCCGCGCTGGTGCCACCGAATTTGCTGGCCCGCGCAATGGCCGCCACCAGCGTTTCCGGACAGGCCGCGTCGATGGTTGGCCCGGCGCTGGGTGGCTTTCTGTATGTCGCGGGCGCGGGTGTGGCATACGCCGTGTGCGCCTGTCTGTATCTGTTATCTATCGTAATGGTCAGCCGTTTACGCTATGAACAGGCACAGCCGCATCGTGTACCGGCAACCTTCAAAACGCTGTTCGCAGGCATTGGTTTTATCCGCGCCCGCCCGGACGTGCTGGGCGTGATTTCGCTCGACTTGTTCGCGGTTTTACTCGGTGGCGCAACCGCCCTGTTACCCATTTTCGCTCACGACATTCTGCATACCGGTCCGTGGGGATTAGGCTTGCTACGTGGCGCACCGGCGGTCGGCGGTCTGATCGTCGGGTTCTGGCTGAGCCACCGCGCACTCAACCGTAATGTCGGAAAAATCATGTTCGCCGCCGTCGCCGGTTTCGGTGCCGCCACACTGGTTTTCGCGTTTTCCACTTCGCTCTGGTTATCGATGCTGGCGCTGTTTGCTCTCGGCGGTTTCGATATGATCAGCATGGTGATCCGCGGTGCGCTGGTACAGCTTGATACACCGGATGACATGCGCGGTCGTGTCAGCGCCGTGAACTCCATCTTCATAAACACCTCGAATCAGCTCGGTGAATTTGAATCCGGTCTGCTGGCCGCCTGGGTTGGCGCAGTTCCCGCCGCAGCCATCGGCGGTGTCGGCACGCTGATCGTGGTCGGATTGTGGATGACCTGGTTCCCCGGCCTGCGAAAAAGGCAGAAGCTGGAAAATGAAGTCGTTGAAGCTTAATCGCATCACGACACGCAAATCAGCGCCGTCCCTCTCATGAGTGGACGGCTGGGATGGCGTTATGCGTTTTAACGAGTTGCTCTGACTGGAATAATTCAATAATCCCCAATATAATCAGCTCATTCATTCACCAACGTTATATAAGGAGGATTGCCATGCTGACCCGTGAAGTTTTTTTAATTTCACTCGTCCTTAGCGATCGTCACTGCTCAGGCATTTCCGGCACCGTGCCGCGATAACCTGCTTGAGCGAAGCTAACTGACAACCTGAGAACTTCCCTCCGGCTTACCGGTTATCGTCGGCTTTTCTGACGACAGGCATCTTTGTGCCTGAAAACCTGAGTAAGCATTCATGACGACTTTATTATCCGCACAATCTTTATCTTTCGATAACGCCTTCGGCCCGTTACTGGCTGAGATTTCCTTCGGCCTGAAAAAAGGCGACCGCATTGGTCTCATCGGCCATAACGGCTGCGGCAAAAGCACCTTGCTGAAAATCCTCAGCGGTGAACTGGCGGCCTCCTCCGGCACCGTGACACTGGCGAATCAATGCCTGATGGCGCGCGTTGAACAGCATCTTCCCGCAGAACTCAATGATTGTACCCTGCTGGAATCGGTGCTCGGTCATCTGCCCGGCAGCCTTCATCAGCCCGAACCCTGGCAGGCGCAGGTGCTGCTTTCGGACCTGGGTTTTGATGAAAATGCCTGGGAACTGACGGCGGGTACGCTCAGTGGCGGCCAGCATACCCGTCTGCTGCTGGCGCGGGCGCTGATCCACCAGCCGGATTTACTGCTGCTCGATGAGCCAAGTAACCATCTGGATCTGCCGACATTACTGTGGCTGGAGCAGTTTCTGAAAAACTGGGCGGGCAGCTTTGTGCTGGTTTCCCATGACCGCAGTCTGCTGGACAGCGTAACCAACTCAACCTGGATCCTGCGCGATAAAACGCTGCAATTTATCCGCCGGCCTTGTACCCAGGCACGTCAGGCGCTGGAAGAAAAAGACATTGCCGACGCACTGCGTCGTAAAGCGGAGCAAAAGGAAATTGACCGCGTGACACTGAGCGCCAAACGGCTGGCCGTCTGGGGCAGCGTTTACGACAATGAGGGACTGGCGCGCAAGGCCAAGCAAATGGAAAAACACGTGGTGCGCATGAAGGAAGAGCAAACTGACGTCACCGCAGGCAATCAGTGGAAACTTCGCCTGAACGGCGAAGCGCTGGCGGCGGATCGCGTGCTGGCGCTGGCTGATTTACAGGTGCGACCGGCGCCTGATGCCCCGGTGCTGTTCACCCTTGATGAAATGCGGGTGAAGAGCGGCGATCGTATCGCGCTGGTCGGGCGTAACGGTTGCGGTAAATCATCCCTTCTGCACAGTTTGTGGCAGGCGTTTATCTGCCCGGAAACGACGGTCAAAGGCGTGATTTTCCACCCGCGCGTGCGAATGGGTTATTACGATCAGAACCAACATCAATTGCAGGATAACGATTCGCTTTCTGATGCCCTGGCGCATTTCGCGCCGCTGACCGAAGAACAGCGAAAAATGGCGCTGATTGGCGCGGGATTTCCGTATATCCGTCATCAGCAAAAAGTGAGCACGCTCAGCGGTGGCGAACGTTCACGGCTGCTGTTTATCGGCCTGACGCTGGCGAACTATTCCCTTTTGTTACTTGATGAGCCGACCAACCATCTGGATCTGGAAGGTAAAGAGGAGCTGGCGGAAACGCTGAAAACCTTCAGCGGCGCAGTGCTGATGGTTTCCCATGACAGGACGCTGATCGAGCAAAGCTGCAACCGTTTCTGGCTGATAGACCAGCAGCGTCTGGAAGAATGGCATTCCCCCGCGCCGGTGTATGCGATTCTGGCAGGCGCGGTTCCTCCTGCCGACGCGCCGGTGTCGGACGTGAGGCTGGAAAGCGTGGTGATTCAGGAAACTGAAGAGGAACGCTTGCTGGCGACACTGATGGCGCTGGAAAACAAGCTGGAAGACGACCTGGCGCGCAAACCAAAGCATCAGAAACCGGAACTGCAACGCCAGTGGCAACAAAAGATTGATGAACTGAATGCGTTGCTGGATCTGCTTTAAAGACATATGTTAAGAAACTGTATATTGATTTTTACTTACACAACGCATTGCTGTTCCTGCCGGAGAAATTATGTTTAACGTTTTACGTGCTGAGCCTAAAACCACCTTCGAATACGGCCCGTTCCGTATCCGCCGCATGCGCCCCGGGAAAATTCTGCCCGAAAATAGCGATGATGCATTCGGACCGCTCAGTGTTATCGATCATGCCAACCTGGAACTGGGTACGCTGGTGAAAATGCATGAGCATAACAACGATGAAATCTTCAGCTATATGTGGCGCGGTTCGATGGTGCACGAAGATTCTGCCGGTCATCGGATATCGCTTTCACCGAAAAAGCTGATGATGATGAATGCCGGAGAAAGCTTCTGGCATGAGGAATCCACACCGCTGGTGCCCGCCGAAATGTTGCAGATTTTCATTCGTCCGCGCAAAGCAAACCTCGAGAGTCGTGTGCAGTTCATGGAACGTCCGGACGGCGTAAAGCAAAACGAATGGACGCTGCTGGCCGCACCGGAAGGGATTGAATCCCCATTGGAAATTCGTCAGGCAGTATATGTTTATGACATCCGCATGGATGAAAATACCACCACGGAAATTCCGGCACATCCGGGATTTGCACAGTGGTTGTATGTCATGGATGGCGAAATCAGCATTGCGGACGTCAGCCTGTCAAAAGGTGATGCGATCAGTGATGAGGAAAGTGCATTGCCTGCCGCCTCGGCAAAAAAAGAAACCACCCTGGTGTGTTTCCTCGTTTGTCTGGGTGCAGAAGCCATTCTGGAAGGGGCGATTAGCGGAAAGTAATTAAAATCTGGCAGTTAAAATATAAAAGCCCCAGTTGTTAAACCGGGCTTTTAAGGTACTACCAAATTAATATTTAACATTCATCAACTTAATTACATATTACAACTTCTAAAGATGCACATATTTTCACAGGATATATTTTGAAGCCAGGTAACGCTATCCTCCTATAATTTTGTGGAATAACATCGGCATCCTGTTAATTTCACTTATACCGGTTTTCAGTCGGGATAAATGAGTACATCACCCTCGCGATATATACTCTTTGATGCGTGACCTTACTCTCGTCGCGATATTCTCGATTTCAGACTTAACGTACCCAAATCGCGAACATTACTCTGACTAACAAGGCGTTACATCATCGCGTTTTCTTCCACATCATGCGATTTTACAGCTTTACTGCATGGCCTTAAAGCATCATCTCACGGATTTTAAATGACAATCCGGTGTTGAATCACCCAAACTAAAATACTTCGTGGCCTTTATCGCATCTCATTACTTGCAAGTTTATCAACCTGCTAAATGCACCGCGAAATAAAATTTTCATCCCATTTCTCTCTGGTGCTGAGTTCTAATCTACTCGTTATAAATCGTGTGTCAACCCTGTATTTACGAACAGGTTTTTTAATCTATGCCATATTAGAAAACATAATGAAATCTGTGACCTATACCAAAGATATTGATAAGGCAAGTAACCAAAAAGTCGAATAAAAATAATCCTGCGTGCACATCTCCTGCCTCCCCGCCCCGCTGAACGTGATAACAACTACTTTTGTACCAGCAAGCTAGTTCAACAGTGTACATCAGTGCTTAAATCCACTATATTGCTGCGCTCATGGCCCTGACCGCAGCATAAACGCGCGATTTCCGGACAATTTTCATATCAAATCTTTTACAGCAATTCACTTAACGAATCGTGATAAAAGCCACGCGAGGATCCGCACTATGGCGACGCTTTCCGTGACCGCTCCGCAGCATTCTGTATTGGGTGGCGCAATGATTATCGGTGGAACTATCATCGGCGCAGGGATGTTTTCTTTGCCAGTGGTGATGTCCGGAGCCTGGTTTTTCTGGTCAGTTGCCGCATTGATTTTTACCTGGTTTTGTATGCTGCACTCAGGCCTGATGATCCTCGAAGCGAATCTTAACTATCCTGTAGGGTCGAGTTTTAATACCGTCACCGGCGATTTGCTGGGGAAAAACTGGAACCGGCTGAATGGCATGACCATCGCGTTCGTGCTGTATATCCTGACTTATGCTTATATTTCTGCCAGCGGTTCGGTTATTCAACATACGCTGCGCGAAATGGCAGTGAGCTTTTCTCCCCGCCTCGGCGGCCTGCTGACCGCACTGGCAGTTGCGTTTATTGTCTGGCTCAGCACCCGCGCCGTGAGTCGCATGACCGCAATTGTGCTGGGTGCCAAAATCATCGCCTTCTTCCTGACATTTGGCAGCTTACTGTGGCACATCAAACCGGTAAACTTGCTTAACAGCGTGGAGTTGAACCCGAGTTACACACCGTATGTGCTGGCGACGCTGCCGTTTTGTCTCGCCTCGTTTGGCTATCACGGTAACGTACCGAGCCTGATGAAATATTACGGCAAGAACCCGCAGATCATCAAAAGATGCCTGTTGCTGGGTACCCTTATGGCGCTCGGGCTGTATGTCATCTGGATGCTGGGCACGATGGGTAACATTCCACGCACGGCGTTTATTGGCATCGCCGAACGTGGTGGCAATATTGATGTGCTGGTGCAATCGCTGAGTCAGATCCTCAACAGTGCGGGGCTGGATTTGCTGCTGACCATTTTCTCCAACTTCGCCGTGGCCTGTTCATTCCTGGGCGTGACGCTCGGATTATTCGACTATCTGGCTGACCTTTTCAAATTCGACGACAGCCGTACCGGTCGATTTAAAACCGCACTGATCACCTTTGTGCCGCCGATCATTGGCGGTGTGATCTACCCGGATGGTTTTATTTACGCGATTGGTTTTGCCGGTCTCGCCGCCACGGTCTGGGCGGTGATTGTTCCGGCACTGATGGCACGGGCATCACGCCAGCGCTTCGGCAGCCCGCTCTACCGTGTATGGGGCGGCAATAAAATGATTGTGCTGGTGCTGTTGTTTGGCGTACTGAATGCGGTAGTGCACATTCTGTCGAGCATAAATTTACTGCCGGTATATCGTTAAATGATTTCCACCCGTTTTGTCCGTCGGACAGGGCTGGTGCATCAAAAGACATAGGGTATAGCAAAGACAGAGGTGAGGCAGGAAGGATTTCTGAAGGCAATCACATCACGCAGCCTGCTCTTTGCTTAATACAAACAGGCCGCGATCATAGAGAAGGTCGTTAACGTTACGCTTTATTCACTGAAACAATTTCTTTGATGAAGGTGAAGTTCGAATCGCCGTGATCAGTTTTGATCGTCGGGTAAATTCTTTCGCCTTTCTTCACAAAGCCAGTGACTTCATGGGTTGAGCCGTTCTTGACAGTAAAGCTATCGCCAACACTGATGGAACTTGCAACTTCGCTCATAACAATCCTTAACTCTTACTTCATTGAACTTCAATAAACCCGTGTGTTGCTGATCGATGGTAGGCTTTTATGCGGCAGGTAGCCAGCGGCGTCATCAGAATCGCTCAAAAAGGGAATACGGCGTCCTGACGCGCCGGTACTAAGTATTCGGTGCGGCCTGACGCGGCTTAATCGATTTGCGCAGTAAATTCGCCGTCAGCGCCAGCAGGAAAATGGCCGCCTGCACCAGAACGATTGTCGGCCCGGTGGCAGCATCAATATAGAAGCTGATAAAAGTGCCTGAGATGGCCGCAAAAAGTGACGTTGTCACGGAAACCACCAGCATCTTCGTCAACGTCTTACACAGCAGAAACGCCGTAATGCCCGGCGTAATCAGCATCGCCACCACCAGCACCACACCGACAGCCTGTAACGCTGCGACAATGGTCAGTGCCAGCATACACAACAACGCATAGTGATAAAAACGTACCGGCAGCCCGATGACTTTCGCCTGTACAGGATCAAAACAAAACAGCATCAGGTCTTTAAATATGAGGATAATCGCCAGCGTCACGACAGCGGCGATAATCAGGGTTTGCAACATTTCACTGTCGGTCACACCCAGCACGTTACCAAACAAAATGTGGCTGAGATGCTGCTCGGTATTCACCCGCGAGAACAGCACCAGACCACCGGCAAACATACCGGAGAAGACGATCCCCATTACCGAATCTTCTTTCACCCGGCAATGTTCTTTGATGAAACCCGTCGCGACCGCGCAAAACAGGCCGGAACCGAACGCGCCAATCACCAGCGGAATTCCTGCCAGATAGGCCAGCACTACGCCCGGAAGGACCGCATGAGAAATGGCGTCCCCCATCAGCGACCAGCCTTTAAGTACCAGAAAACAGGAAAACATTGCGCAGACGATACTGGTGGCCGCAGCGGTCAGCAGAGCACGTTGCATAAAATCGAAGCTCAGCGGCTCCATCAGCACATCAAACCAGGACATCATGCGCGGCTCCGGTTTTTAATGCGGAAATGATTCACCAGCCAGCCATGTTTCGGCGCGAACAAGAACGCCAGCAGGAAGACGGTGGTTTGCAGACAAACAATCACCCCGCCGGTTGCACCATCGAGGAAATAACTCAGCCATGCCCCCGCTGCACTGGTCACTGCACCGATGATCACAGAAATAATGAGCAGATGTGAAAAACGGTCTGACAGCAGATAGGCCGTTGCGCCGGGTGTGATGACCATTGCGATCACTAAAATTGCGCCGACAGTTTGTAACGCCGCTACGCTGCACGCGCTGAAAATAGTGAAGAAAATCACTTTCAGCCACAGCGGCGAAAGGCCGACCGAAACCGCATGCGCTTCGTCGAAAAATACCGCCAGCAGGTCACGCCAGATAAGACACAGCACCAGCAGCGAAACGCCGACAATAATTTGTACCTGTAAAATATCGGCGTCATCAATCCCTAAAATATTGCCGAACAGAATCGACTGCACGTTAACGGATGTCGGGTTAAGCGACACCAGTAACAGGCCAAGGGCAAAGAACGTGGAGAACACAAAACCGATAATCGCGTCTTCCCGCAGTTTGGTGAAGTGACGCAACAGTGTCATGCAAAGTGCGGCCAGAATACCGGTCCCGAATGCGCCGATCGCGTAGGGAAAGCCCAGCGCGTAAGCGCCCGCGACACCGGGCACTACCGAATGCGACAACGCATCGCCCATCAGTGACCAGCCTTTGAGCATCAGATACGCCGATAAAAAGGCACACACTGCACCGACCCCCGCACTCACCCAGATGGCTTTCACCATATAGTTGTACTGAAACGGCTCCAGCAACAGTTCGGTCATACCGCCCGCCTCACCGGTTCTTGTGGCACCAGATAGCCGATATTACGCAGCGCACCGCCAAAGGTATTTTCAAGATTCTGATGGGTAAAGGTAGTTTCCAGCGGACCGGAAGCCATCACCGTGCGGTTAATCAGCACCACGCGATCACAAAAATCGGGCACGCTGGCGATGTTGTGCGTCGACACCAGAATCAGATGTCCTTCCTCGCGCAGTTGTCGCAGCAATTCGATAATGGCGTTTTCAGTTTTGATATCCACGCCGGTAAACGGCTCATCAAGCAACATCACCCGCCCTTGTTGTGCCAGCGCACGCGCCAGGAAAACGCGTTTTTTCTGACCGCCGGAAAGCTCTCCAATCTGGCGGTGGGCCAGCTCCGTCAGCCCAACACGCGCCAGCGCGGAAGCAACTTGTTTTTTATCTTCCTGTGAGGGAATGCGCAGAAACGACATTTTGCCATAGCGCCCCATCATCACCACATCCCGCACCAGCACCGGGAAATTCCAGTCCACCTCTTCCGACTGCGGCACATACGCGATCAGATTTTGTTTCAGTGCTTTGGCGACATTGAGGCCATCAAGTGTCACCCGCCCGTGCGTCGGACGGATAATCCCCATAATGGTTTTAAACAGCGTGGATTTACCGCTGCCGTTCACGCCCAGCAGTGCGCAAATCGAGCCGCCGTGCAGCGTGAACGAGGCATTCTCAATCGCGGTATGCCCGTTGTTGTAGGTCACCGAAATATCATCAACCTTGAGATGCAGCCTGGTGTCACTCATTGTCCGAACCCTTCTGCGATGGTACTCACCGTGACTTTCAGCAAATCAATGTAAGTCGGCACCGGCCCGTCAGCGGCAGACAGTGAATCGACATACAACACGCCGCCATATTTCGCGCCCGTCTCTTTACTGACCTGCTTCGCCGGTTTGTCCGAGATTGTGCTTTCGCTGAATACCACCGGGATATTTTGCTGACGCACCAGATCGATGATTTTTTTCACCTGCTGCGGCGTACCCTGTTCTTCCGCGTTGATCGGCCACAGGTAGGCTTCTTTCAATCCATAATCTTTCGCCAGATAACTGAACGCGCCTTCGCTGGTCACCAGCCAGCGCTGTCCTTCCGGGATTTTCGCCAGACGCTCACGCAACGGCGCATCGAGCAGGCTGATTTTTTCGGCATAATTTTTAGCATTGCGGTCATAAACGGCGGCGTTTTCAGGGTCATATTTCACCAGCGCGGCGCGGATATTTTCGACGTAAACCAGCGCATTTTTCGCGGACATCCAGGCATGAGGGTTTGGATTGCCGACATACGGTCCTTCCTGAATAGGCAGAGGCGCGATGCCGTCCGTCACTGTCGCAGAAGGCACATTCCTGATGTTGGCAAAAAAACGACCAAACCAGCGTTCAAGGTTAAAACCGTTCCACAAAATGAGATCCGCCGACTGGGTTTTCACGATGTCGCGCGGCGTCGGCTGGTAATCATGAATTTCTGCGCCGGGTTTGGTGATGGATTCTACCGTCGCCGCATCACCGGCAACGTTCTGCGCGATATCCTGGATCACTGTGAAAGTGGTGACGACTTTAAACTTCTTTTTGTCTTTTTCGGCCGCCTGCGCGTTTCCGGTGATCAGCGCCACGATCATCCCGACCAGCATCAGTCGCAAACGAAACGGCGAATAGCTGAATAATTTTAAAATGCTTTGTCCTTTTTCCATCAAATCTCTCCTGTCACTCTGCGCATTAACCGGCGGTTTATTATTCAGGTATAGCACAGGCTATACTCCATAGCCAAGGCAAAGTTTTCAGAAATTGGTAGATGTGTGTACTTGGTTTACAATGCGTGAGTTGCCGTGGTGTACGCGGCAACGGTAAAAACCGTTGAGCAAGAAAGAGGCAGGCGTAGTGAAAGAAAAAAAAAATAAATCCATTACTGGATGTGGAAGAACACGCTCAGGGTTTTTTACAGGTGCGCGAGGCACATCGCCGGGAATTAATGGACGATTACGTTGAGCTGATTTCAGACTTAATCCACGAATTTGGCGAAGCGCGTCAGGTCGATTTGGCCGCGCGGCTGGGGGTTTCTCAGCCTACCGTCGCAAAAACGCTCAAACGACTGGCCAATGCCGGGCTGGTTCATCAGTTACCCTATCGCGGAACCTTCCTTACGCCTGAAGGTGAGCGGCTGGCAGCGGAAAACCGCGAGCGTCATAACGTCGTAGAAGCGTTCTTTATTGCCCTTGGGATCAGCCCCGAAACCGCGCGCCTCGATGCAGAAGGTGTTGAGCATCACGTCAGCGATGAAACGCTTGAAGCGTTCAGACGCTTTACGGCAGAGAAAAAATCCTGATTTAACGCCGCATCTCATCCGCCGCCGGGTTGGTTTTTTAACAGAACCGGGCGGTTTTCCCCGATATTCCCACGCCCTCTCCGATGTTCGTAAAGTAATCTTTTCCCGTGAATTTTTTGCTCACAATTGCTGGCGTTACCTTGTCAGATTCACCCTGATCTCCCGCCAACCTTTTCCCACACTTGGGCGTATCGTTACGCTCAGGAATGGTGGCATTTAAGCCATTCCCTGTATCCGATCATTGCGCGTCGAGGTTGTTATGAAAAGGTTGTTGTTGATGCTGACCGCTGGCGTGCTGATGTCTGCCAGCTTTGCATCGTTTGCCTATGGCTATTACGGGCATGGTTATTATGGTCACGGCTACTATCACGGTGGATACGGTGGACCGCGCATTATCGTCGGCATCCCCTGGGGACCACCACCGCCTCCGGTGTATTACGGGCCGCCGCCGGTGGTCTACGTTACACCAGCACAACCGCAGACATATGTTGAGAAAACTCCTGACTATGCCTATTACTGCCAGAATCCTGCGGGCTACTATCCGCATGTGCAGCGCTGTCCGCGCGGCTGGATGAAGGTGGTTGTAGGTGATTCCGCACCGCGTTAACAGGCGATAATTTCATGAACAGGTTCACTCCGCTGGCGGTTATCGCCCTGACTGCAGCGCTTTCCGGCTGCGTTTCTCCTCCCACCCGGCCCGATGTGATGGTGTTACCCGGCACCGGTAAGGATTATCAGCAATTCCGTATGGATGAAATGGCCTGCCGGAATGACGCCTACAACAGTGTTAACGGCGGCGCACAAACAGCCAACAATAACGCAGTCAATACCGCCGCGGCAGGCACCGTTGTAGGTGCAGCGGCGGGTGCGCTGCTAGGCGCGGCGTCTCATCAGGCCGGAGCGGGCGCGCTGGTTGGCGCAGGCAGTGGTTTGTTGATTGGCAGCGCGATGGGCAGTAACGGCGCAGGTGCCAGCAGCGGTAATTTGCAGGATCAATACGATACCGTCTACACCCAGTGCATGTATGCCAAAGGCAATAAAGTGCCGGTCGATGCCAGCTATGGTTACAGTGCGCAACCTCAGGCACAGTCAGAGGTGCCACCGGACTACTATCCGGCCCCGCCGGGAAACAACGATGTTCCTCCGGATTACGTACCTTAAGTTTTTGCACAATTAAAAAGGCTGCCCGTTCTCTGGCAGCCTTTTGTTTCAGTTCACTTTTCTTCAGTCTTTCGTCGTTCAGGCAAACGGCGCACGGTCATTAAGCACATCATCGATAATGTTCAGCACACCCTCATCGCTGTTTGATGGTGCCGTGTATTTTGCGGCAGCTTTGGCCGCTGCCGAGGCGTTTTCCATCGCAAAACCAAATCCGCAATAGCTGAGCATTTCGAGATCATTTCCGCTATCACCGAAGGCCAGCACTTCCTCATCCCGGATACCGTAGATTTTCTGGATTTTTTGCAGGCCGCAGGCTTTGTGATTTCCGCTGATGATCAGATCCACCGAACCGTGCCCGCTGGTAACCGGCGCAACAATATTGCCCAGATGGCGGGTAATTTCGCCCATAAGCGGATAGACGTCATCCTCCCTATAGCTAAGCGCGAATTTGAAAATCGTGTCGTGAATTTCGGCATAATCGCTCACTTTGCTCAGGCGGTGATAGTAACGACGCATCCGGCTGATAAAGGCTTCATCGGTGCCGTTCAGTACATACGCGCCCTTTCTGCCGCAAACGATGGTGTTAATGCCCGGTGTCCGGCTGATCCAGTGCAGTACGTCAGCGACCTGTTCAGGTTCGAGTTTGCCGCAATAAACTTCTTCTTTTTTGTCGACGACATAACCCCCACCTTCCGCCACATAGGCAATCTGTTCATCGATGTCATCGAAGAAAGATTTAAGCTGGTAATACTGATTACCGCTGGCCACCACAAATTTGATATCGCGCGCCAGCAGTTGCTGATATTGCTCGCGAAAACGGATTTTATTGTATTCATGTTGCGGGTTCAGAAAGGTTCCATCCATGTCTACGGCAATAAGTTTTACGGCCATCACAGCTCCTTGCAGGGTCGGATTTTTATCATTAACGGTGAAAGAAGGCTGGCGGGGTTGAGGCGCCAGCGGGCAAATTTACTACTCAGTTATAAAACCTTGATCTTTGAAAACAATCAATACTTCAGTTTGTATGCGCCAAACGTGATGATAAGAAACGCGGCAGCTACCGCCGAAAATGCCACATATAAACTGGATAAATGGGCGATAAAGCCAATGACTGCCGGGCCACCGAGCACACCGAGATACCCAAGTGTGGCAACCATCGCCACAGACATATTCACCGGCATCACTTTCTCCTGGCCTGCGAGGGTAATCAGTACTGGTACGATATTGGCCGCACCGATACCGACCAGCGCAAACCCGCATAACGGCAGGATCCAGCCCGGTAACAGCACCACCATCAGGTAACCGGCGATCCCCAGCACACCGCCCACCACCAGAATTCTTTTGCGTCCCAGCGCGCTGACAATGGCATCGCCGGTCAGGCGCATCAGCGACATCGCGACAGCAAACACCGCAAAGCCCCAGCCTGCATGTTCCAGCGCCAGCCCGCGCTCACGAGTCAGAAATACGCCACCCCAGTCGAGCACCGCTCCTTCAGCCATAAAACAGATCATCGCCATCACGGCCATCAGCGCAAGGCGAAAATTCGGCCTCGCTTTAGGTTTGCCCTCAGCCCCGTCTTCCTCATGCGCGCCAAACGGTAACATGCCGCGGAAAGACCAGGCAGTCACGATGACAACCAGCGCCACGGCAAAAAACGTGCTGCCGAGCGGCGAAATACCGGCACTGAGCAGTAACGCGCCGCCACCGGCCCCGGCAATACCGCCGACGCTCCACAGGCAATGAAAGCCAGACATCAGCGGTTTATCCGCTGCCTGTTCAACCAGCGTTCCCTGCACATTGACCGCAACATCAGCCAGACCAATTCCCATGCCGAAAATAAACAGACTCAGCGCCAGCAACCCGATATCACTGAACACCGCCAGCAACGGCAACATCAGGCAATACAACACCACGGCGGCCACAATCACCGCCCGGCAACCGAACCGGCCAATAATCCGACCGGAACCCAGCATCGACAGCAGTGACCCCGCACCCAGGCACAGCAACAGTAATCCGAGATCACCCGCTTCGGAATGCGTACGCAACTGCGCGTAAGGCACCAGCGCCGCCCACAACCCCATCGCCATGCCGGTAACAAAAAATATAGCCCGCGTGGCGACACGTCGGGCAGGACTTCCGGCATGCGCGTTGACACTTTCCATTTCAGATGACAGTGACATCAGGTTCCCCCGGCAGAAAATTAATTATTAAAAGACTTTTAATAAGTGGCAAGTATAGAGGTGAGGACAAAAAAAAGTCAATACGGATTACTCGCCGAAAGCGACGTACAGATTGTAATTATGCAGGGTCAGTTCGGTGATACCTTGCAGATAATCCTTACGCATGGAGGGGCGGTAAGTCAGTTCAGGCATATGTTGCGCGGGAATATACTGCTGGCAGAGTGCCGTCAGTTGCGGGATCAGCGCTTCGCTGATTTTAGGGCCGGAGAGTGCAATGGTGACCGGGTTGATAATCGCCGTCAGCGAGACAATCACTTTTGCCATCTCTTCCGCCACCGGCAGCGTGTTCAGATGCTCAAACGGCAGGTTGGAAACTTCACCGGCAAACTGGCTTGCGCCCTGTAATACCTGTCCGTTAATCACCATCCCGCATCCGAGACAAGGGACATCCGGCTTAAATACATAGGCAACCGGCGCAGTGACGCCGGCACAACTGCTGCGGTAAAAACCCCAGGCGGTATAGTTCATGTCGTTATCGACTTGCACGTACAGGCCAAAACGGTCACGCAGTTGTTGTTCGATGGCAACACCGGCAAACACCGTGATATCGCAGGTCGCGACGGTGCCTTTCACCACCACACCCGGCAATCCAACGCCCAGCGCTTTAATATTCGGGTAATCTGCCAGCAGCGATTCAATCTGCTGATAAAACGTTGCCAGCATCAGCGGCAAAAAACGAACTTCGCCCTGAGCCAGGCTTTCACCCGTGGCTGAATTCACCGACCAGATAATCTGCGCCGCCGTGTCACTGCCCTGTGCATACAAACTCAGTACGGAGAAGAAGTCCGGGTTATATGCATAGCGCTGCGCCGGACGCCCACCACGAGAAACTTCCAGTTCCAGCGCCAGTACCTCATGGCGCAGACTCAGTTCATTAAGCACCGCACCACACGTCGCAATGCTCAGCCCGGTAGCAACCGCTAAATCTGCTTTTGTTGCCGACCCCAGTGATTTCAATGCATTAGTGACCAGCACAACATTGTTGATCTTCATTTCACGGGTGGTACGGTTGAGCGGAGTGAACATGTTGCCTCGGGGAATACGGGTAAGAATGAGGGCTAATTTAGCACAAAGTGGAATAATGCTCCGGTTGTCTGACGACAAAAGTCTGCACGCAATGCCATAACCGGCTATAAAAAGTGTTCAGTTTCAATGGAGGCACCCATGATTTCACACATCTGTATCGGCGTTAACGACTTTGAGCGCGCTTACAAATTTTATGCCACGGTGATGGCTGAACTGGGGCATATCCTGAAGTTTTGTGACGATGAAAAACCCTGGGCGGCGTGGATGGCACCTGATGCACCGCGCCCGTTATTTTTGATAGGTAAACCTCTTGATGGCGATACCGCCAGCGCCGGTAACGGCCAGATGGTGGCATTGCTGGCAAAAACACGTCACACGGTTGATCGGATCTATGAATACGCTATCGCCAATGGCGCAAGGGACGAAGGCCAGCCGGGATTACGTCCGCATTATCATGCGGATTATTACGGCGCGTATTTCTGCGACGCCGATGGCAATAAACTGTGTATTTGTTGTCATGAACCGCAGGTCTGAACCCCTTTCCGCATTATTCGACGTTTTGCACAAGTCTGCCGAGTTCAGTCTCGGCTTCCCCTTCGTGATATCCGTCAGTAAAGCAGGCTCCGGTCACGGGTTCGCTGAGATCCGGGAAGTGATAGACCGCATTCACGCACGACGGACCGCCGCCTGAGTGACCTGCCGAGCGTCCGGCTTTTCCCATTGCGCCGCTCATCAGCCCGAGCGC
Organism: Rahnella sp. NRRL B-41462; assembly: GCF_003263525.1. Classification (NCBI taxonomy): domain Bacteria; kingdom Pseudomonadati; phylum Pseudomonadota; class Gammaproteobacteria; order Enterobacterales; family Yersiniaceae; genus Rahnella; species Rahnella sp. NRRL B-41462. Next base: position 48,992 of record NZ_JYDF01000014.1, read on the forward strand.
GTAACCGCATTCGGTCCACGGTCGCCCTTCAAGGGCACCGCCGAGCGGGTATGTCACCCGCATGTCAGCCAGCGATGCCGGGCTGAGGAGTTTGCCGGTGAATAAACCGTGCAACAGTCTGGCGGCGTCCCGCACATTGCCTGCCAGACAACCGTGAGACACCCAGCCCGGATCGTACTTTCCGGCGGCTTCACAGTGAAGTTGCGCGAACTCTTCGCGCGTGGTGGCAAGAGAAATGCTGGTGAGCCCGAGCGGTGTGGTGATGATGTCTGCCACCAGTTGCGCAAAACTCTGTCCAGACGCGGCTTCAATCTGCTCGCGTGCCAGCATGTAGCCGACATTGGAATAGGACCAGCCTTCACCGGGTGCAAACAACATGCCTTTGGCTAAGGCGGCATTGAGTAATTTTTGGCGCTCCCAGGGTTGCTCACCGGCAGCGACAGCGTCGTGATAGATTTTCAGCGAGCCGTAATCCGGCAATCCGGCGGTGTGGTTGAGCAGCTGCCGCAGTGTATAAGCCGCGCCGTCAATGCGGCTGTCGGGCTGCAAAACGCCACGTTCACTGAGCTTCAGCGCGCAAATCGCTATCGTGGTTTTGGTGAAACTCCAGTAAGGAAAACGAGCCTCGAAATCCCCTTGCCCCCTTTCTTCCCCTGAGGCTGAAATACAATAAGAATGGAATTGATGCATGACTAACCTCATCGCATGAAAGAAAACGGGCAAGGCCGAAGAATAGCTGATAACAGACTGCTCTGAGTTCCCGGAATGCGCATTCATCTCTCACCGGAGATCGGGTATATTGGTACGCAGATCACAAAAATCCCTTAAAGGAAGACGTCGCACTATGAGTTATCGTTTCACCCTGGCTGCCGTAGCAGCCGTTTTAGCCCTGACAGGATGTGCAAAATCGAAAACCGCCGACCAGGCACCGGCTTTCGATTTTGGCTCCACGCGGGTGACCGTAACGCACGTCCCGACCAAAACCGACGACGGCACCAAGCTGTATGTGACCATTGATGGTAAAGATGCCGGTGCGCTGGGGATTGGCGAGAGTATGGAGTTACAACTTCCGGAGGGCAAACATAAAGTCGGCGGCTATGCCCGTTCACTTGTTGGCCGCGTGACCATATCCCCTGTCGAAGTGGCCACTTCGCGCGATGCGATCAGTCATGTAACCTATTCGGTTGCGAACCTCAAACCGACATTCCTTGTTCGCGCATCAACGCCGGTTCCGAAACCGAAGTCAGAATCAATTCCGGCAGAACCCGTTCCGAGCATGCCAGCACAAATTGAAGATCCTGCCGCAGCTGAACAGACGCAAACTGTAGCGCCTGCCGCGCCGGTAACGACCCAGCAAACGCAGACTGTAACACCTGCCGCGCCGGTAACGACTCCGCAAACGCAAACTGCAACACCGGTAACCACGCAGGGGACGCAGACGCCGAACATCACCGAACTGACGCCCGTCACTCAGTCGCCAGCATCACAAGCGACGCAGGATTCAGCAGCGTCTGTTATCACAGATTTAACCTCCTCCGCTCCGCAAACTTAATCCGCCTTTACCGCTGGTGCCTGATGCACCGGCGGTTGACCTGTGGCCTTCCTCAGAATTTCACCACCGCACCCAGCTCAATCACCCGGTTTGGTGGAATATGATAATGTTCCGGCGCACGCAGAGAATTTCGCTGCAATACCTGAAATAGTTTTCCGCGTGCCTTCAGGTACCACGGGCGCGGCTCGCCGAGAATAAAGGTGTCGCGCGACATAAAAAAATGAGGTTTCATTCATGTTGCTTTGCAGCCCTTCCAGCCCGCAACGATAAAGGATATCCGTCACATTCGGCTTTTCCCGCCAGCCATAACGGGCGATAACCCGCCAGAATGCCGGTGAAAGCTGTTCGATAATCACCCGCTGTACGTTATGCACATACGGCACATCCTCGGTGACGATAGTCAGTAACACCACGCGCTCATGCAATATCTTGTTGTGCTTGAGGTTATGCAACAACACCAGCGGCACTTCATATTGCCCGCGCGACATCACCACGGCCGTTCCCGGCACCCGTTGTGGCGGCGCTTTTTCAAGCGAGGTAATCAGAGCCTCCAGCGCTTCCGGATCCTGACGCAAGCGGCGCAGCAACCGCGAACGTTCCGTTTTCCAGGTCAGCATGATCACCAGAATGGTCAGCCCGATTGCCACTGGCAACCAGCCGCCCGAGAAAATTTTGCTCAGGTTGGCGGCAAACAACGGTACATCAATCAGCAACATGGCCGTGATCACCAGGCCGCCAGCCCAGCTTTTCCATCCCCAGTTTTTAATCATCACAATGCCGATCAGTACAGACGTGATCACCATCGTACCGGTGACCACAATACCGTACGCCGAGGCCAGATTACTGGAATGTTTGAAGCTGACGATCGCAATCAGCACGGCAAAATACAGCAGCCAGTTGACGACCGGAATGTAGATTTGCCCCGACTCCACATCGGAGGTGTAAATAATGCGCATCGGCGGCAAATAGCCCATACGCACGGCCTGACGTGTCAGAGAGAACACGCCGGAAATTACCGCCTGCGAAGCAATGACCGTCGCCAGCGTGGCCAGCACCAGCAGCGGAACCAGCGCCCAGTCAGGTGCCAGCAGGAAAAACGGATTCTTAATGGCCGCAGGCTGGCTGAGTAACAACGCGCCCTGCCCGAAATAATTCATCACCAGCGAAGGCCCGACCAGCACAAACCAGGCGATGCGGATGGGTTTCTTACCAAAATGCCCCATATCTGCATATAGCGCTTCGCCACCGGTGACTGAAAGCACCACCATACCGAGTGCGAAAAACGACACGGTTTTGAATTCCACAAAGAAATGCACCGCCCAGTAAGGGTTGAGCGCCTGTAATACGTCAGGATTACGTACGATGCCGCCGATGCCCAGCGCGCCGATCGTGATAAACCATACCACCATCACCGGGGCGAAAATTTTCCCCACGCTACCGGTACCGTTCTTCTGAATAAAAAACAGCAGCGTCAGAACAGCAATAGAAAACGGAATGATAAAGCGGTCGAGCGATGGCCCGATAATTTCCAGCCCTTCAATCGCCGAAAGCACCGAGATGGCAGGCGTGATAACGCCGTCACCATAGAAGAAGCTGCCGCCGACCAGGCCGATAAACATAATGAACGGGATCCAGCGCGGATTCAGATTGCGGATAGCCAGCGCCATCAGAGTGAGAATGCCGCCCTCCCCGTCGTTATCAGCCCGCATGACGAAACTGATGTATTTAACGGAAACGACCAGCATGAGAAGCCAGAAAATCAATGACAGAAAGCCGAACAGCGCGCTTTGCGTCACGGCGATGCCCGCCTGTCCGGTCAGGCATTCACGCAGGGTATACAACGGGCTGGTACCGATGTCGCCATAGACAACACCGATACAGGCCACGGTCACAGTAAGCAGCGATGATTTATTTTTAGTTTGCTTCATGAGTGGCTTCACAATTTCCGGGGCGACGTTGGTCGTCCCACAGAAAGAGTATAGATACACTCATACGCCATCGGGTATAGATGAACGCTTTATTATTCAAGGCTAACTTTTGACATTAAGGGCATGATAGTCATGCGTAAAGCGAACCGGTTTAAGGGGGCTTACACATGACGCTCATCTCTGTGAAGGGGATTTTTAACGAGAAATGTCAATAACCGGAACGCCAGGATTACATTTTTTCATCCGTTCAACTAACTTGTACAACCTTTCGTTAATCCCTAGGGTCGCTTCCCGAGTCGGACGTATAGTCTTAGGTGCTACAAAAATCCCCGCTATTTTAATCTCACGCGTCGGAGGTAATCCCTGATAAGTATTAATATCCGGACGACCAATAAGCAGGATCTCATTATGCCATTGGTAATTAGTGTTCTTGAGTATCTTTTGGGGTGGCTGAATTTGATTGTAACCACCGGGAGCAATGATTTCTTTCTTTTTAGATCTGCCCGCGAAAATATTGTCAGCAAGGGCAAAACGGTTATAGACCATACCATTACTGACACCCGCATGATTAGGAAACCATACATCACCGCTGAATGTTCCCATTATATTTTGCACCGGCACATCGAGAATAAATCCTGCTTCGAAAAATAATCCTGATTGCGACCTGACCGTGAGTCCGGCCCCCAGCCGGAAACCGGCCAGCACGTTATCCAGATCAATGAATGAACTTGAAATAATATCCCAGGTTTTAAAAACATCTCTGCCCGGTTTCATGAGCAGTGGTGTATTCACATAGTTAGCAGAAACCGTGTGAATCAGCAGTTGTCTTTTTTTATCACGAGCGTCCCATTTCTTCAACGCTTTGACTTTATCTGCATCGGGAGACTTTAACTGTTTTTTACCGAACATAATGTAACTCCATTACATAATTACTATTAATAAATTCTTCAGATAGGCTTTTCAAATAAATACATAAAATAGATTGAATTTAACGCTTCGATTCTTTGTGAGACCTGCTTTAATAATGCCGAATTAGACTGATCGGTATTTTCATTTTGCTGACTGAGTTGCCAGAGTAGGGTTTCAGCGGGCACACCATTGCGCTGCAGGTCCTGCCGTATCTGATATACCGCTGTTTTCAATTCTGACACGGTCATATATTGGCTGTGTTTCTTTTCAGCGTTCAGCAACCGGGCTTCAAGCTCATCAAGATGTTTATTAGCAAGCACTAAACCGTCCAGCGCCGGAATATCTCCCGCCTTTTCATCTACTGTGCGCTGCCATTGAGCACTGTACTGATTTCCCGGATAGGCTTTTTCCAGATGATCAGACAATATTTCACCCTGACGCAGCAATACATCAGAGGGTTGTTCGCTCAGCCATGTCAGCACCGGCGCCGCCTGCGCTAACACTGCCTCTTTTTGCGCATTCAGATCGGCTTCAGGCGCTTTGTTCCAGGCGTCATTTATTTGACGCTCACTGTGTTGCAATGTCAGTAACGGGACGCTCAACTTTTCACTAAAACTCAACGTCTGCGATGAGAACCAGAACGCCGCAGCGACGGCGCAAACCGCTATGCCAGCAGCCATTCCACCGAGCCCCCACAATAACGGGCGCGGGTGATGTGTCTCAGCAAGCTGGATTTCAACCGGTTCTACATCAGGTACGATGTCAGTCAGCAGTGCAGCGACATTTTTCTCACTCAATACCTGAGGAGTCTTATCTACGGGCTCACGTATCGCTTTCGTCACTTTGGCGTGGACCGGATACGGCACGGAACGACAGCGAACCTGCAGGAAATAATGCAGATTGTTCAGCGAGTCATGGCTGCGTGATTGCAGGTTTTTGGACTGTGTGCACAGCACGCCGATACTTCTTTCTACCTGTCGCATTTCCGCGCTGTTTTCCGGCCCGTACTCCAGCGTATAAATATGCGTCGCCACATTGGCATTGAACCAGTCGATCAACTGCTGTCGCTGCTGAACGGCGGCCACCGGCGGCCAGCAGCGCTGGCTGTTGTGGGTAAATGCCGTCGAAAGCAGATCGAGTGCCAGCGCCAGCCCTTTCCAGCTCTTAAGCCGCAGATTGATGAGACAAAACCACATGCCACTCTGCAGGTCGTAGCCATATTCATGGAACAGCTGAAAACACCGTTCTTCCAGCGCATTCCAGTCCAGTCTGGCGGGAATGGTGCCATTCAGCGGGCTTAGCTCACTGCTCAGCAACAGAAAGGATTTGCTGAGCCTCGGATCGTGCCCGTTAATTTTCAGTGCGCGCAAATTCACCCGGTTTTTCATGGTTATCCTTTTCCTGTCACTCAGACGGGTTGTTTCGCGGCAGAGCGTTTGGTCGCTGACTGTTTCGTCAGAGTGAGCTGATCTTTACTGACACCAACCTGCAGGCGGATATCGGCTTTGCTTTCGACCGCCAGCAGACGGTCGGTCAGCAACGGCAGCAGTTCCCGATTCAGGACAGCATCAATTTCGCGCGCCCCGCTTTGTTCGACCTGACAGCGGCTGGCCATGAACTCCACCACTTTTTCGCTGTAGCTCAGGGAGGAATTACCTTCACCGGCACCGCTAAAGCGTTTGCACACTTTATCGATTTTGAGACGGATGATTTTTGCCAGTGTTTCGCCCACGACCGGCAGATAAGGGATCAGCTGTAAACGTCCCATCAGCGCCGGACGGAAGTACTGATCGAATTCAGGCCGCAGGAGTGCTGTCAACGCTTTCTGATCCGTATTTCCGGCGGCACAGGCGGTCATCACGCGATCGCTGGCCAGATTGCTGGTCAGAATAATCAGGGTATTGCGGAAATTGATCAGTTGGCCTTCAGCGTCTTCCATCACGCCTTTATCAAATACCTGATAGAAAATCTCCATCACATCCGGATGGGCTTTCTCAACTTCATCGAGCAGCACCACGCTGTATGGACGACGACGCACCGCCTCGGTCAGCACACCGCCCTGCCCATAACCCACATACCCGGGCGGGGAACCTTTCAGGCCTGATACAGAATGTGCTTCCTGATACTCGGACATATTGATGGTAATTAAACTTTGCTCGCCACCGAAAAGCAGCTCAGACAAGGCCAGCGCCGTTTCTGTTTTCCCAACTCCGGAGGGCCCGGCCAGCATAAAGACGCCGGTCGGCTTAACCGGATCCGCCAGATTGGCGCGCCCGATGCGGATTTGCTGCGCAATGTCCGCTAATGCGTGGGATTGCCCGATCACCCGGCTTTCCAGACGTGCAACCAGATCGCCAAGCTGTTGCTGCTCTTTTTCCATCATCCGGCCCAGCGGAATACCGGTCCAGCCAGCAATCACATCTGCGACACAGGTCGCATCCACGCAGTCATACACCAGAGCTTGATCTTTATGCATCTCAGCCAGTTGCACACGCAATGCGGCAATCTGCGCCACATCCTCAATACTATTAATTTGCGCCACGATCTGCTGTTGCTGACGCCAGACCGGCAGCAGTGCCTCCAGACTTTGCTTCAGTTCGCTTTCACGCTGGTCCAGCCATTTCACCCGGGAGGGATTCTCGCCCTCTTTCAGCAGACTTTCCCGCTCAGTGTGAATGTTGCTGATCATCGCATTAAGATCTTCGATCTCTTTGGGCTCATGGCACTGTGAAATCGCCACCCGAGCGCAGGCGGTGTCCAGCAAGCTGATGGATTTGTCCGGCAACTGGCGGCCAGAAATATAGCGGCTGGAGAGGCGAACAGCGGCCACGAGCGCGCTTTCGAGGATTTGCACGCCATGATGTTTACTGAGAGCCGGTTTCAGGGATCGCAGCATGGCGATGGCGGTCTCTTCATCAGGCTCCGCCACTTTGATCACCTGAAAACGTCGTGCCAGGGCAGCATCTTTCTCAAAATATTTTTTGTATTCAGCCCAGGTGGTGGCTGCCACCACGCGCATTTCCCCACGAGCCAGCGCTGGTTTAAGCAGGTTAGCAGCGTCGTTCTGACCGGCCTGTCCCCCCGCGCCAATCAGTGTATGCGCCTCATCAATGAACAGAATGACCGGAGACGGGTATTCTTTCACTTCACGCAACAGGGTTTGCAGGCGGTTTTCAAATTCGCCTTTCACGCTGGCACCGGCCTGAAGCAACCCCATATCCAGCGACAGAATCTCCATTGACTTCAGCGCTTCCGGTACAGTGCCATCCGCAATGCGCTGTGCCAGCCCTTCAACCAGCGCGGTTTTCCCCACTCCCGGTTCACCGGTCAGCACCGGGTTGTTCTGACGGCGGCGTAATAGCACGTCGATCAGTTGACGAATTTCAGGCTCGCGACCCAGCGCGGGATCCAGTGCCGCATCACGCGCCTGTTCAGTCAGGTTACGGGTAAATTTCATCACCGCAGAATCCGTATTGTGGCGGGTTGCAGCAGGATGATTCGTGGCCTGTGCCGGTGCGCAGGCATCGTGCAGCAACCGGTCAGCGCAATCAGCCTGACACAGCAGCGCCTGCTGTAAGGCTGACGACAGGTGAATCTGATTGTCTTTTTCACTGGCAATCAGGCTACCCAGAAAAGCCTGTACCGGCAGTTGTGTTTGCTGCCAGCAGGCACTGGCGTGCAACCAGGATTTCTCCAGGTGTTCGACCAGCAGCTCCGATAATACCGGGCTACGCGTATTGCCGCTGCGCAGGTGGTTGAGACTGACTTTCAGCGCATCGACTAACGCATCACCCCGCAATCCGGCATTCAGACAGAGTTGCTCAATCAGCGCAGGCTGACGGGTCACCAGTGCGAGCAGTAAATGCTCGATGTCCACTTCGTGATGCGTGCGGCTGACGGCCAGACTGATCGCGGCATCAAGGCACTCACGTGCCTCGACATTCATTTTCTCAACAATTTTCTTCAGGTAGTTACCCATAAATTATCCTTTCTAAATTTTTCAAAAGGCGTCCTGACCAGACGCTCAGTGACATCCGGTAATGCGGACAGGCAGTTGCGAGAACGCACTTTTCAGCGCTGTCGGTCGTTGTTTTTCCGCTTTTTTAAGGCCGATTTCCTGCTGCGCCTCAGCGTTGTCATTCAGTGCCTGATTGAGTTCCTGCCACTGATGCCAGCGATCCTGCACCGCGTTCTGTGAGCCGCTCTGATAACGCACCATGACTTCTTTGATGCCCAGTGCCGTCAGCTGAGCGGCATCATCCGGGAAATCTTCCGCTTTGAAACGATGCTGCCCGTCGGAAATGTCCTGCAGGAAATCAGGCCATGCGGCGTCGCCGAAGTATTCGTACGTCAGATCGAAACCAGGGAACTTGATCACCAGCGTGGCACGACTGCAATGCCCCGGACGCCAGCGGAATGCCGCCTGTTCGCTGAAGTTCATGCTATTGAGCTTCCACTGTTGCTCATCGCAGAACAGCGTCAACTGAGTGCCCACCGGCATTAGCCGCGCACCGCCGGGAATGGTGGCAGGCAGGCTTTTAAGCGTCAGTTCCAGCGGTTTTGCTTCCAGTGCCGCCATTTGAGCCTCCAGATCGGCCTGCTCATCTTTCAGGGCGGCCAGCGCATCGTCATTGCGGGTATTTTCACGTTCCGGCATCGCCAGCACGTCATCCGGACGCAACACGTGATTGACCATTCGCAGAAATTCCGGTGTCAGACCCGGTGTCTGCCCGTTGAATTCGCCCGCTTTTGGCCCGTTATCTTCAACCACCAGCACACTTTTTGCCGGTCCACGGATAAAGTCAGACAGGTATTGCCACGCCAGATCCTGTTGGTCGTCGTACTCCAGACGGCTGGCATTATTTTCCATTGGCCACAACACCCGGCTCTGCCATTGCTGTTCAAGCCAGCAGGCAGAACGCTGCATGGCATGCGCCACCAGCCAGTGCGCATCATTCTGATACAACGCCCACACCGCGTTGGAGGCAAAATCATCGCGTTCCGCCGACAGGCTCTTACGCAGCACGTTAAAACGGCTGTCGAGTAATTGCAGTGGATTGCTGTCGCCCGCCGCGCCGGTCTGGAACAGTCCGCGCGTCAGACGATCGCTGCTTTTCGGCGTAGCAAACACGTCCGAAACCGCCGCATGCAGACTGTTTTTCCAGGCATTCCAGTTTTTCACATTGAGATCGGAAAGCACGGGTGTCAGGGTTTTGCTGTCGATTTTCAGCAGTGCTGAAATTTTCTTCTGAAAAGACTGCTGGACCTTGCTGATACGCGGTATCAGCGCACCGGGTACCGACATAGCCTGTAACTGATTCAACCGGCGCAGCTCGCGCAACCAGGGCTCGGCATCCTGAGCACGGATGTCTTCTAGTTGTTCATTGACGTAACGGGAAAATTTCATTGATGGGCTGTTACCCTGATCGAGCGTAATCAGCGCGGTTTGCCACTCTTCGCTGGTCAGCTCCGGGGCGGGTTGCTGGTTCATCGCCAGCATCATCGTCATCCATTGCGTCTGGCGCAGCGCAGGCCAGTGCTGTTCAAAAGCCACTAGCGCAGGCATCGGGACCTGTTCACCTCCTGCGCGACGAATTTCCTTCAACCAGCCCTGAATTTGTGCGGTGCCCTGTAGCGTCCACAGACCACTGACCTGCGTTTTATCCTCAGACGAGGGCATGAAATCCGTCAGATTCACTGGCGTCAGATCGCCTGAAGGAGCCACCAGCCATGCCATCTGCGGATCACTGTTGACCAAACGTCCGAGCAATTCGCGCAGTACCACAAGTTGCTTGCCGCCTTCCGGCAACTGTAACAGCGCGCGTTGCAACACCACATCCTGTTGATAGGGTAAGGACACGGTGGCCCCGGTCATGCTCAGCGCCGCCGGAACCGGCGCCTGTTTTATCAGCTCACTGACCGGCTGTTTTTCCCACATGGCCTGTTTAGTGATAAGCGTGCTTGCCAGGTTCAGAATCAACTCGCGTTTTTGCTGTGGATCGGCGTCGGTGAACAGCTGCTGGTAGTTATCTGCTATCTCCCGCAGGTTCACCTTATCGCGTGGGGATGCAGCAAGAATGCTGGCCTCAAGCTGCGCATGGCGATGGTTGAGAACGGGAACAAAAGGTAAATATTTCAGCGGATGTGCATTCCAGTGTTCAATGTTCTCAAGCTGCTGAACCTGCGCCGTGACATCCATTTGCGCGGGCGAGCCCCCGGTGAGGCGGTTGGTGAAATAACCGGAAAACAGCACATAGGTTATTGCCAGCACACTGAAGGTCATCGCCCCCCATTTATGCAGATAGCGACGGCCAAACCCGACAGGCTCAATTTCACGCTGGCGGCTTAGTTCAGGCAGTAATCGGGCCATCAGGTCATGGATAAAGAAAGCCTGACGCGAAGCACTGTTTTTGCTGACAGGTTCAGTGGCGGTAAACCAGATACCACCCAGTGCTGCGGGCTGAAAGTAAGCGTCCGGCTCACACAGGGCGGCCAGATAACGTTGCAGTGCAGGTTGCAATTTCGGTAGCTGTTCAGGGAAATCCATCAACGCCAGCGTGTCGCCATCCGGTTCGCCGCCCGAAAGCATGCTGACACGCACTTTATCCAGCCCGTCTTTCACGCACGTAAACAGCGGATCCAGCAAGGCCGGATCTTTCCCGTCGACGACAGGCGAACGGCGCCAGTAGTAACCCAGCGGTTGCTGGCGCTGTTCGGCGGAGAGATTATTGGCCCAGTGGCTGAAACCGGGCACCCGGTCACAACAAGTGATAAACAGATACACCGGCAGACGGCGTTTGACTTTACTGACCAGCGGTTCGATCTGCGTGCGGATATGCCGCGCATGCAGATGCAGTTCCGCGTCATCTTTTTCGAGCAACTCACTGACCGACACGCACACCACGATGCCACCCGGCGCAGGCAGACGGGCACACCAGTTCACCAGACGCAACCAGCCGCGCTCGAAGGCCGGGGTTTTATTCAGAAAATGGCTGGAGAGGTCGAGAAAACCTGCGGAACGAAAAAACCACCAGCGTAAGGTTCGGGTCGGCACAACCAGAGAACTTTCCGGTTCATTAGAAAACAGCGGTAATCCTGCACCGGCCATCAGCGTCGTTTTACCACTTCGCCCGCCAGTGAGTATAAACCAGGGTATTGGCTGTTTGCGTCTTCTGATGCGCTTAATTACCGCAGCCCCGGTTTTCCAGTGTTCGAATAAAACATATTCCAGCCGGGTGAGTTTAAATCTTGCCTTCAGGGAGGAGATATATTTCGCCTGCGCCATACCGGAAACAGATCCCCAGACAAACCGGGAAAATAAAACGGCGAGGATCAATATCAGCCACAAAATTAATGCATGCAGGAGTGTTTGTTCGAAAACAACAGACATGACAATACAAACAATAAGTAACAGGCACAGAAATAGTGTCCATGCGACAAAGGAAAGTAATTTTTTAAACATGATAGGTTACCTGAAAAATATCCCTAAGCCGGTGGACAAAATCACTAAATAGACGACAACAGGCAGTGCCAGTAACAGCCCTTTACGCTGGCGTAGTTTTTTCACCACCGTTTTATTTTTTTCGCCGCCGCCTGCGTCCTGTTCAACCAGCAAGGCATTGTTCGGCCAGTGACGCCAGGCTTGTGGCAAGCATTGCCGCTCATCCTCGATGCGCTGTTGCAAAAGCTGCGCATCCTGTGAGGTATATTTTCCGTGGAAGCCCATCAGCAGACAGAACAGATACACCATTCTCAGTTGTGTATTGGTTTTATCGGTTTGATCCAGCCGGTCGAAAAATGCCTCGCCGCCGACAGAAATATCAAAATAATATTTCTGCAACAGATTGCTTCGCCATTCTTTCACCCACTCCGCGCGGGATCTTAATACCCGCTCATCTACCCACAGCACCACCGCGAAATAAGCATCATCGCACTCTGCTTTTTCATGATGACGTTCTGACTCAAGCAGCGCCTGCTGTAATAAAGTAATAATTTTTTCGCGAAACTCTCTGTAATCAGAATATTCCTGCGGATTAATAAAAAACGCCGTCACATAGCGAAACAGCGGTAAATAACAATTGAGCAAACTCATCATGAAGGCACCACAAATATAATTTGCACCTGAAGATCTTCCGGCATGTCTGGCCAGTAGAAGGAAATGCTGCTGTGCTGCCGGGCTTTGTTCCACAATTCGCTATCCTGCTCGACAAGGAAATAATGCGAATCTCTGCGGTTTGGTACACCCCGCGGTGGCTGTGGACAACGAACTACCGGAATGCCCGGCAGAGCATGCTGGATCAGTGGTTCGATCATTCTTGGTGAAGCCAGTTTGATGCCACCCGGATTTTTTATCTGACGATTTTCCATCGGCATGCTGGCGGAACGTAACAGCAGCAGTACCGTTTCGGGATTTTTACTCTGCGCGCTGTCAAAGCTTCCGGTGAACACGCCCTGAAGATCGTTTTCCAGCGTGATATACGTATTGTCCTCAAGCACAAGACTGTTCAACAAGGTAATCAGCGTCTTACGGGCGCTTTCGAAACAACTCAGCAATTCATTGTGGTTGTAGGTTTGCAGTGAATTTTCACCGTCGTGCCACTCACCAAGGAAGGTGCAGCTGTCATTGAATGAGGAAAGATCGCCCACCAGCTGGCACAACACGTTGTAGACTTGCCATGGATGAACCTGGCGCGCCTGACAGAAATTTTTCAGTTGTGGCAACACACGGTTGAGAGAACGCATCGCTAACAACTGTGTCACCTGGTCGCCACGGTCGGCATCACTGACCAGTCGCTCTGAGCGTTTGTATTCTTCAAGCTTCCTGGCCCGCGCACTCAGTTCAAAATAAATAGTGTCAATCAGCTTGCCGAGGCTGAATGATCCAAAAAGTGTCACGGAAGGTGGCGAGAATGTCGGATCGAGGATCACCCGTTCGTTTTCATAACGCAGTCGGGTGAGTGGAATGCATTCGCAGTCAACCGCATCGTCTTTTTCAACGTCCGTCAGCAACCTGACGTTGTAGCACAGGCGTGCCACTGCAGCATCCGGCGCATGATCATAGACATCTTTCATCACCCGCTCTTCGCTGGTGTTGATCCAGCGCGTGACGGCGCGATCATGCTCTTTTTCCAGCGTGGTGACATTACTGTGCAGCGGATCAAAGCGACGTAAAGCCAGCCAGATGGTCAGCGGCTGATCGCGCTGTTTCCAGAGGTCACGGAAGTTGCGTTGTTCAACACGGCTGTTGCCGGGCAGTGAGAGCAAGGTACCGCCGGGCAAAATACAACGGATCTGCTCAACGCTGATCACGTAGTCGCTCAGTGCTGCTTCATTAATACTCACCTCAATCAGCCCGTGATTATAGGGCTGCGCCAGCCGCAAATGCTGCGCGAGGTTCCATTCATAATGCAGGTCAAGTGACTGAAAGTGCTGCGGCTGCAGATAAAGCCCGGAATGCCAGTAAATTTGCTGTTGTTCTGGATACATTATTTTTTCTCTCCGGCAACAGGGACATCTGCACTGACAATACTTTCACTGCCTAAGGTGACAGAAAGAGTGACCGGCGCTAAATGCGCCTGCCAGACAGGCTCCCACCAGCCAGTGCTCTCAGACTCTACCGGCACCAGTGCGCTGACCATGTGTTTCTTTACCGGGAACGGATAGTAGCCTGCGACCAGCGCCACATTGCGGGTATCTCGGGCGCGATCAATATGCACCGTGTTGGTTTGTCCCGGCATCATGACGTAACGATCCACCTGCAAAACGTCTCCTTCGCTGCCGGCACCGGCAAACAAGCTTTTCAGCGTCGCGGGATTACCCAGTATTTTATCCAGCGTCGGTTTATCCTTGGCTTGTAGCAGTAATACAGTACAGCTGTTGGGCATGTCGTTCAGGCTGTTCAGCCCCGGCTCAGCCCGCAGTTGCAGAGTGATAGCCCCATTCGCGAAAGGCGCAGCCACTTCGCTGATCGCCTTCTGACGGCTTTGCCCATCATCTGACGCGCAACCTGCCAGCAGCATGACACTCAGTATCAGCCCGGTCAGTCCCCTTTTCCCCCTCATTCTCTGCCGTGTCCTTTCAATACTTTGTTGATATCGCGCATACTGCTGTCATCCTGCAACATCTCTTCCAGCCATTCGGTCAACGTCATAGCCGCCCAGCGCGCCGCACGCTCCATCAGAAAAGGGACGGGGCTTGACGGTTCGGTCTGGCGGAAAAAATGGGCAATGGTCAGCATCTGGCTGATGGCCAGATCCCGTGACATCGTTTGTTTTTTGGTGTTATTCATCAGTGAACTGACGTCATTGGCTTGCTCATCTTCGTCAGGCATTAATACGTTAAGGGTCATCACGTCGTCATATGCCGGTGCCGCACGGTCAAACAGGCGTTTCACAAATTCCTGCATTTCGGCGACGGCACTACGCATCTGCCCCATTGCCAGAGAATCAGCCTGCGGATTCAGCTGACCATAGAGGGTTTCAAGCGTATCCAGCATAGTCATCAGTTGAGTTAACGCCTCGTTCTGTGCGGCAACTTTCTGCGGATCCAGTGTGGCAGCCCAACGGTTGAAGGTATCCATCGAGAAATCATCGTCACTGCCCCGTTCCGCAGCGCTGTCAGGTTTCATCGTCACCCGGTGCTCATAAGCGAGCACCTTGCGCCAGTGATCCAGCGTGCTTTCCGGCTGTCCAAACAGAGGATGACAATGCAGCATTTGCGCCAACTGGCGGTCCAGACGATTAATCATGCCATGGCGGATTATGACGCCGTCCTCATCCAGCTCCGGCCAGCCGGTTTGCCAGTAAGTTTGTATAAACGGTATCAGAAAACCGGTACCGTCCAGCAGGCCGCGGATCCCGTGCTGCTGGCTCAACCCTTCGATCAGCCAGCAAGCCACCTGCAAATCTTTGCTTTCTGCCTGCAAAACCTTCGCGCTTAAGCGAACGACTTTGCTCCAGTCGGCTTTACGCAATTCAGTGGCCCATTCGCCCTGCGGCAAATAGTCAGGATCGCTTTCCCGCGCCTCACGGATTTCGTTATAGACCGGCTCATATTCCATGTTGCGCCCGACAGGATGATCGCCGCTGAACGGGGCAAGCAAGGGCTCAAAATTCATTATCATTTCAATACACTCTATGAAATCAGTACGGTCGGGCAACCCGCAACAATGGTTCCGCCATGCGCTGTGCTGTCGCCCATCCGCGCTGCGGGTTTACCGCCAATCAGCACTTTCGTGCTGCCCATGATGACCGAATCCGGTGGTCCGACGCACACTGCCATCGAGCCCATAGTCGCGGCAGGCATACCTCCGATAAGTACGGTCGGCGTACCGGGAGTGGTCACCGGTCCGCCAACGTGTGGGATCGGGGGTAAGCCGGGTGTCACCATCGGGCAAACATGCATATCGCCAACGCGAGCAGCGGGCTGTCCCATCAGTAACCTCCCCCGGCAGCGTGCCACTCAGAAAGCAATGTCTGTGCTCCCTTAAGTGGTGCGTCTTCCGCCGCGATCGCCACGCTGAGCAATTTCAACGCACAATGAAGCATCAGACGGGACAAATGGGGTTCTGGGTACACCGCATCGAACTCTGCGGGTGTCATGCTGCCTTGCATCCAGAACAGTGACAGGCCGAGCGCGCCAACGGGGGTATCAAACCCGAGCTGTTCTGCCTGCTGGAAAATACGGAAACGCCGGTCATCATCAGGATTTGCCAGCCACTGATGGATTTCACTGGCACATTGCTGCATCGCGGGTTCCTGTGATTCAGGGCGGGCCAGCGCCTTTTGCAGGGTCCATGCCAACAGTTTCTCCTGCACAGAATCAGCCGCCACGCTTGCCAGCGCATCTTCCCAGCGTTCTGCGATCATCAGTTGCGCTGCGTTTTCAGCGCCGTTTTGCAGCGGGTTGTAAGCAGCAAGCGCTTCCGGCGTGAGTAGTTTTTCTTTCATGTTATTCATTTCCTCAGCCAATCATCGTCACGCCGCCCTTGATCTGGGTCATACCACTACCCTGAACAGTGACCATCGCACCTTTAAGTTCTGCCGTGCCCTTCCCTTCAATTTTGATCGTGGTGCCGCTCAGCGTAATGCCGGAAGGAGAAAGAGTAATTTTGCTGCTACCGACTTTTAATTCGATAGACTGGGTCGATTCAATAACGCAGGCTTTGTCCGCTTTGACCGTGCTACCGCCACCACTGATGTTTAGCTGATGGTTACCGCTGGTCAGGCTTTCCTGCAAATTGCCTTTAATATCCAGGGCATAATCACCCTGTTTGAGCGTCAGGCTTTCATTACCTTTGGTTAACTCGGTCGTGCGGTTCTCACCAATGGTTTCAGTGACGTTTTTGGTAATACGGGTGGTGACGTCGTTTTTCACCGTCAGCAGCAGATCTTTTTGCGAGGTGATGACCAGACGCTCTTCGCCTTTTTTATCGTCGAAGCGCAACTCATGGCCTTCTTCAACATTGCCGTTGAGGGAGCTGCGTGAAACGAATCCGGCGTGATTTTTCTCCTCAGGCAGGCTCAGCGGCGGTTTGTTTTGCCCGTTGTATACCGAGCCGGTCACCAGAGGATAATCAGGGTTGCCATGCACAAAGCTGACCGTAACTTCGCTGTTGACACGAGGCAGGAACATGGCGCCGAAACGGCCACCCGCCCACGGCTGCGAAACCCGCACCCAGCAGGAACTGCCATCGTCATGTTTGTTTTCGCGATCCCACGGGAACTGAATTTTGATGCGGCCATATTCGTCCGTGTGGACTTCTTCTGATTTTGGCCCGACAACGATGGCGGTCAGAATACCGGCGATTTCAGGTTGTCTGGTGAGGCACGGCGGACGCCAGGAAAGGCTGTCTTTCAACACAGTGAGCGCGTAGCCAAAATCAGGCTGCCCGTCATCAATGTTGCTTGATGCATGCATATGAACCGACTTGATTCGGTAGTTTCCCCGACAGGAAGGATGCCCGCTCAGAAGGAATTTATCGCCACAGCCTAGCCACCACACGCTGGCTTCGGCGTAAAACTGCTGGTTATCGGCCTCAAGCTGTTCCATCTTCAGCCGGGCTTCTGATTGCAGTAATTCGCGTTTTTCATGGCCGTGCGCGTCCACGTAGCTGACACCCGGCACGGAATATTCCGCTTCCACGGCTTTCGATTCGCCCTCCACACTGGCTGCCTGCACAATGTTAAAACCTTTGAGCATCACGGAAGAGGCCGCCAGTGAAGAACTGGCCACCCAGTTCAGGATACCGACGCCATCGCCTCGCCCCTGCAGTGGCATAAAGGGTAACTCCGCCGTTTTGCCAGACTGATGGCTGGACGGATGATCGGCCAGTACCAGCGTGTGTTGCCCGGCATCATGCTGGAAGAAGTAATAGATCCCTTCCTGCTCAAGAAGGCGGCTAATGAAGTCAAAATCGGATTCGCGATACTGAATGCAGTATTCACGCGGCTGATAAGTCGCACGCAGACGCAAATCAATGTGGCTGATGTTCTGCTGGCGCAGCAGCTTGCACACTAAATCCGGTACGGTAATATTCTGGAAAACCGCCAGGTTACGTCCGAGACGCAACAATGCCATGCGCGGTTCCAGCGTACCGGTGAAGGTACTGATACCATCGACATTATTGTCTTCTTTAATCTGTGTCAGCACACCATGCACGTAGCGCTTTTGGTTGCCACGACCAATCTCACAGGCCATTTCATGCCCCAGAAAACGCCCCATCTGCGGAGTTATTAACGACGTGCGAAACTGGACCTGATAGCTGAAGGTGTCAGAGAATTGTTCATCGCCCTCGATATACATCAGCGTCAGTGAATCAGCGGCATCGCCAACGAAACGGATAAACCGGTTGTCTTGTCCTGCTACTTTCGACATTTTTTATTTTCCTTCCCGGCAGACGGGTAAACGAATTTTATGCTGGCCTGCTCCCTCGGAGGCCCCGAGACAAATATCCAGCCCGAGTTGCCCGCACCCCAACGAGGTAACGACGTTCGTGGTATTTTCGATCAGCAGATCAATATCAAAATCCAGACCCGGACCAACGTATTCACGCAGATGCGACCACAGATTTTGGTAGTGCTTGCCCTTTGGCAAAAAAAGACCGGCGTTTTTCATCGGCACCGGTCCCAGTGTCACCGTAAAATGTGATTGTCGATCCCAGTACACGCTGCCCAGCATGGGAGCAGCGGCCAGCGTATGTGACGGTTCTCCCAGCCGGCAACACTGGGCCGGGTCCATGACCTGCCATCCGCCGGTAAAAGGCGTGACTTTCGCCGCCACGGAAAAGCGGTGTTTTAACCAGGTTTCAACGTTGAGCATTGAGCGTACTGAATGCGCAAATAAATCAGCAAACTGCTCCTGCTGCAGAGATGGCGCACTGTTTGCCACGCCGGATAACGCACGGATGGCCTGACTCAGCGGCCGTGTTGCACTGAATTCTGCCATGGCGTAATAGTGATATTTCTGCCAGGCGAGATAGCGCAGGCTATGTAGCCGGTGGTTAAAAATGTCCAAAAAAGCTTTGGCAGTTTTGTCCCCATGGCGGTAATAGCGGTCGATCATCCACTCGGTGTATACCGTGGGTAACGCGCCCAGTGCCCCCGTCAGTCCCTGGGCGGCCACTTCAACTTGCCAGCGCTGCTGATCCAGCGGAGTTACCGACGTAATGTCACCTTTCGGCGCATCCAGCGAGAGCGGTGAAATGAAATCAAGTTGCGCTTCGAGCACCTGTTTGCTGTCTTTTCCCTGTGCTCTGGTCAGACTGCGTAACATCAGCCGCACCTGTTGGAAAAAGTTATGCGGACTGAGGATTTTGCTTAGATCCATGACAGCCTTCCTGCCCGCACAGGCCACGTCCGTGGAGTTTCACCCGGTGAGTCAATGCAGGTGATTACACGGGTGAAACTGTTGACCGGTGCGTACAACGCCAGGAAACAATCAATAAAGCGACACAGCAGGAAGTACTCAACTTCTTCGGCCGCTTCGCTGGCAAAGGTTATGCGGATCTCCATCCCCCGCGCCATGGAACGGGGGTCCAAAGGCGCCAGCCGGGTAACAACCGGGCCAGACTCGACATGCAGGATCAGGTTGATCAAGCGGGTAATGCCCGGATTATCGACAAAGTTGTAAAGCGCCAGTGATTCCCTGAGTACACGGGCGCCTTCCGGCCCACTGATCAACATATGGTTGAGCGAAAGCTGAGAAATCAAACGCCAGCGCGTAGCCTGCTTAGCCGGTGGCCTGACCGGCAGCGTCGGGCGTGTCAGCGCAATAATTTTCATGCCCGCAATCGGCAGCTCTGATTCGAAATCGCCTTCAGGAGCGCCGTTGCGCATGGCTGCGGGAATCTCACGATTGGTGCAGGTCAGGTTCATGCTGACAATGTCGCAACCGGGCGCTAACGGGCTTTCTCCCCGGTCAGAAAAAGCGATAAATAACGATGTGGCGACACCGTCATTTTGCATGGTTTCGCGGCGCATACATTGCCAGAACAAACCGGTTTCACCGTCACTGGCGGAATGGTCCAAACCAAACAATGGATAAACAGGCCGGGACTGTGTTTCATTGCCCAGTTTGCGCATCGCCGACACGCCGTCTACAGACCAGACTTCCATCGCATCCTGGTGACGAATGTCAGGGATAACCGGATATTCCGCCGTTTCGTGATCAGGTGAAATCGGTTCGGCCCGATGGGCGAAAAGATTAACAGCAGGCGTGCAGTTGAGCAGAAACAGGTTTTCGTTCACCGCACCAGCTATTTTCTCCAGCTGGCGCGCTATCATGCAGCGGTTGAATTTCACCACCAGTGAAAGCTCGCTTTGACTGCCCGCCACCATGCCAGCAGGCAACGGCATATCAATAAAATGAAACTTTTGCGGGAAGTAAAAATAGTCCTGCAACAGGCTGTGAGTGGGCGAAACCCGTGAATCACCCGCAAGCAAGCCTTCATTTTCACCGAAGCCTGCGGCACGTATAGTTTGCGGCGACAGCGTATGACTCTGCCCTTGCTGGAAAACTGTCAGTGACTCAACTTCGCTGCACAGCAAGGTATAAAGGATGTTGACGATGCGACTGGCGCCGCTGAGATGCAACCTCAGGGAATCCGCCGCCAGTGTGGCACCGGGCCAGACCGATAATTGTATTTTCAGACTCCAGCTCATGTCATCGGCATCCAGATGCAGGCTGACGTTATGCAGACTGACAGGTTGAAGCGTAACCGGATAAGTGGTGCGAAAACGGCAGACCTGTCCGTTCACCGGACGGGAATATAATGCTGTTCCGGCGTCAATGCGGTTACTGGCTGTCAGCGCACTGACTTTGATATCTGGCTGCATTTGTACGACGCAAACCGAAGGAAAAGGACGCAAAAATTGCGGAGCCAACACCGTCAGCAATGCATCAGTCACTTCCGGCATATCCTCATCGAGACGTTGCTGAATCTGCGCCGTGACTAGCGCAAAGGATTCAATAATTCGCTCAATATGCGGATCTTCTGACGTACCTTCTGACATTCCTAAGCGTCTGGCGACTTTTGGAAAATGGCGGGCAAACGCCTTTCCCTGAGTTTTGAGGTAAGCGAGTTCATTCTGATAATAAGAAATTAATTTTTTCGCCAACATTATAAATACTCGTTAATCACGCAGAGAAAATTGACTGATGACATCGTCCCACATTAGACGGTAGCGAACTTCACCATTGAATGTTTCAGCATTAATAATGAATGAACAAAGACTTCCCAGTTCTTCACCGGGGGTCACGCAGACGTTTTTCAATCTTGGTTCAAAGCGTTGTAATGCCATTTCAATACGTGATTGCATAATGGCATTGCGCTCAAGACGAGGCGTATCACTGGAAAAAACGTCACTGACTCCATAATTAAGTATCGACTCATTAATCAGTGGAATATTATCAATGCGGTAACTTCGGGGGCGCGAAGACAAAAGCAGCAATATTTCATCAATGAGTGTGCTGCTTTTGTCTTCTTCCTCAATAAGGTCATTTTGATCTTTTGGGTTATTGTCAGATAATTGCTGTAATAAGCTCTTCATCAATAAGCCTTAATACAGTGCACGCTTACAGCGTGCACTGTTGTTTTAAAAATTACAGCTTAGTGTTCTCAACCAGATTCCAGCCCACAGGACCTTGTTTGCTGGTTTTACCGTCTGGCTCAACCATATTAGTTTCGAATGTCATCTGACCAAATACAAAGCTCAGATTTTCACTCGGAACATCCCCTTCTGAATAAGCGTTGAAATTGTAGCTGTTCAGTACACAGTTTTTATAGGTCAGCTTGAGTGCTTCAACCAGTTTCTCACCCTGGAACAATGCTTTAACAATAACAATTTGCTTAACATTGCTGCCTTGCGCAACCATATTGGATAACTGAGTAGAGGTAGTATCCATTACTTTTGAAAATGAAATTGCATCAAAGTTGACGCCATCGCTGTTTACCTGACCGCTAGCATTATCAATTTTAGCTGAGCAGTAAACACCGAAATTCATATTCTCAACGGCAATCCAACCTTCATAACCTTTATTACTTACAGTGCCTTTAATACCATCAATTTGCATGAAAAGCGATTCAGTGGCCATTTTATATCCTTATTTTTACGATTAAGTATTTATGCACCCGTCGATGCAGGAAGTTCCGCTACCAGACGCAGCGACATGCTGAGTCCTTCAAGCTGGAAATGCGGTTTTAAATACGCAACGGCGCGATAACTGCCCGGAGAACCTGGTACATCAACAACTTCGACCACAGCCTCACGTAACGGATGGCTTGCTTTAATCGTTGGTCCTACATTATCTGAACCCACAACATATTGGTTGATCCAGTTCTGCAGGAAATTCTGGCATTCAGATTTGGACATGAAGCTGCCCACTTTATCGCGCACGATGGATTTTAGATAATGAGCAAAGCGCGACGTTGTCATAATATATTGCAACTGACTTGACAATTTGGCGTTAGCATTCGCCAGCTCAGAATCGTATTTACGCGGTTTATTGGTCGACTGCACAGCGAAGAACGCCGCGTAATCTGTACCTTTGCAATAAATGAGCGGAATAAAACCAAGCTCAGCTAACTCTTTTTCGCGACGGTCAGAAATTGCCACTTCTGTCGGGCATTGCATGACCTTTTCGCCGGTCTGCGAAATGTAATTGTAGGTCGGCAGTGACTTCACCAAACCGCCGCCTTCAACACCACGGATCGCCGCACACCAGCCGTGTTCCTCAAACGCCTCGACCATACGGCCCGCTAAATCATAAGCCGCGTTGACCCATAAATAGCTGGCTCCTTCATTATTTTCATCAATTTTTTCTTCGAAATTAAACGCGTCTACGGATACAGTTTTTGCACCGTAAGGCAGACGGCCGATAACACGTGGCAGCGTTAAGCCGACATAACGTGAGTCGTCACTCTGACGGAAGGATTTCCAGCGGGCGTAGTCAGAGGTTTCAAACAGTTTGCCCAGATCACGCGGACGCGGCATTTCGGAGAACGATCCCATCGCAAACATGCCAGGGTTCGCAGCACTCAGGAATGGCGCGTGGGCGGCGGCGGCAACATGTGAAATCTGTTCCAGCAGTTGCACATCTTCCGGCATACAGTCGAATTCAAAATCACCCACAAAAGCAGAGTAAGGGTCACCGCCAAAGGTACCGTATTCGCTTTCATAAATGCTTTTGAATAATGAAGACTGATCAAAGTCAGAGGCGGATTTAAAATCACGCAGCAGCTCTTTCTTCGTGCAGTTAAAGACACGCACTTTGGTGTTTTCCGTGACGCTGCTTTGCACCAGTTTGTGCAAACCACGCCAGGAAGATTCCATACGCTGGAATTCAGGTGCCTGAATAATTTTGCTGACCTGAGAAGACAGCAGTTCATCGATGGCGGCAATGCGTGCTTCGATGCTACCCACCAGATCATTGGAAACAATGACCGCACCTGATGCCACTTCCGACAGGAAGTTATCCAACTGGCTTTTTACTTTATTACGATCGGATTCCCGGCGGATGGCCTGAGTATTATCGATAATTTGATCGAGATAATCACCGGACTGCTCAGCTTGAGCTGAAGCATTCATGACCTGGATATCGCTCATTCTACTTCCCCTTTGGCAGGTTCTGCGTCTTTCGCCATACCCTCTAATAATTCAACCAGTTGCTCTTTCAGACGGTCATTGCTCGCAGTTCTGTTGCGCAAATCACTCAGTTGCTCGCGTAATTCAAGAAGTTTGCGCAACGGTTCCACCTGCATCGCCACGTTTTCAGGAGAGAAGTCATCCATAGAGTTGAATTCCAGTGCAATAGCCATCTGGCCTTCTTTTTCTGGCAACGTACTTTCCACCAGCATGTCCACAGCCGGCTTCATTCCTTCCATGACATTATTAAAGTTGTCTTTATCAATGTGCGTAAAACGACGGTCGCGCAGTGGCAAATCATCTTTAGCAAAATTCCCGATAACCCCCATCACCAGAGGTAATTCTTTTTTGGATTCAGCACCGCCAACTTCAACGTCGTACGTAATTTGAACGCGAGGGGGACGCGCTTTGCTCAATTTATATTGTGTATTACTCACGGATAAATCACCATAATGTTTAAAAGAGAGAATTAATATGGCCGTGATAATAAACAGTAATTATAGATTTTCACATATCCGATTGCTTACTAATACATTTACCTTTGCTAAAGTATTTTATTTTTTTCATAAAAAATAACAATATACAGGGTTATTTTAATTATTTGTAAATGAAAAAATAGAATCTATCGAGATTAGATTTCCTTATTTATAATAAGGAATGCTTGAATTTTTTATAAAAACAAGAAATACCACGAAATATTAAATGATAATTATTTTTACATTTCATTTTTGACATTCTCCATTCAACTCTTTTTTAAAGAAATAGTATGTGATAGGACCTGCAATGATAATTGTTTTCACGCCATACAAGGGTACGCATAACTTCACAACCTGTACCTGTACCTTCATCATCACATTCAGAATGCGGCGTCACTGGAGATCTTCGGCCTGGTGACGTTCTGTACTGTCCTGAAACAGTAAGATTTTCTGAATAAATCATACTCACTCTACATCGTTATGATGATTGATGTTTTTGATGCTTCTCATCGTAATTTTCATCACTTTTCGGGCATTTTGAACAAATATAGCCCGTGCTAACATTCTTAACCAACACTATAACATACTGAAAATAAAGGTTTTTCTATTTTGTTTTTTGTGGCAGACTGCGCATCTCAATTAATAAATAGCCTTTGGGATTACCGAAGGCCTGACTGGTCCGTTTTATGCAACTTTATACCATCCTCATTCTGGCGTTCGGTATGTCCATGGATGCCTTCGCAGCCGCTATTGGCAAAGGTGCCTCTCTGCACCGGCCACCGCTAAAAGAGGCGTTACGCACAGGGCTTATTTTTGGCGTAATTGAAGCGATTACACCGGTGATCGGATGGGGAATTGGTCTGGCGGCCAGCCAGTTTATTATGAGCTGGGATCACTGGGTGGCATTCACCCTGCTGCTGATCCTTGGTATCCGCATGATTGCGGAAGCCTTCAGGAAAGATAAATTGGAAGAAGATACGCAGGCACCACGTCGTCACGGTTTCTGGGTACTGGTCACTGCAGCTGTCGCGACCAGTCTGGATGCAATGGCTGTGGGCGTCGGTCTGGCCTTTCTTCAGGTGAATATTCTGGTGATGGCGCTGACTATTGGTGCCGCCACCACTATCATGGCGACATCCGGTATGTTGCTTGGCCGGTTTCTCGGTGCCGCGATGGGCAAATGGGCTGAAATTCTGGGTGGTGTGGTGCTGATTGGTATCGGTACATCAATTCTCATCGAGCATCTTGGTCTGCTCGGTTGAGTCTTCATCCAGCGAAGCTATTTTTTATAGTGCCGACTAACAGGCTACTTTTCGATTCCTCAGATAATTTATGTTTGAGATTATCTTCGCGCACAAAATCGATAAACGCCTGTAATGGCGCGGGGATCAGACGCCGGTCATTGTAGTAAAGATATGGCCCGGAAAACGACAGCCACCATGGTTGCAAGATAGCCTCCAGTTTGCCGCTGGCAATGGCAGGCCGCAGCCATTCTTCGAACAGATAGATAATACCCGCACCCGCCACCGCCGTTTCTACCGCCAGATCCACCGCGCCCCCTACACTCACCACCAGCGGGCCGCTGACCTGAACGCTGAGGCTTTCGCCCTCATGTTCGAACTCCCAGTCCGGCATAATCCCGCTGGCATAGCGACCACGCAGGCATCGGTGTTGTATCAGATCCCGCGGATGCGATGGCCGTCCATGCACATTCAGGTAATCAGGGGAGGCCGCCGCCGCATAACGCTGACGGCGCGGTCCGATGGGGATCGCCACCATGTCCTGCTCGAGACGTTCGTCGTAACGAATACCGGCATCGCAGCCATCACGAAATACATCCTGCACGTTACTTTCAGCAATGATTTCCAGCTGGATATCGGGGTAACGCCGGAGAAATTCGGGCACAAGTGCAGGCAAAACCAGCCGGGTTGCGCTGACCGGCACATTCAGCCGCAGTGTACCGCCGGGCGTATTGCGATAACGGTTGAGAGCATCGAGTGCCGCATCCACTTCATTCATGGCCGGGAGCAACCGCTCGAGCAGCGCCCTGCCCGCTTCGGTCAGCACCACCGCCCGCGTTGTGCGGTGAAATAAGCGAATGCCCAGTTGTTGTTCGGCCCGGCGCACAGCATCGCTCAGCCGGGATGCATTACTGCCTGTGACGCGTGCCGCTTCACGAAATCCTCCGGCTTTGGCCACTTCTACCACTGCGTGCAACAGCGCGATATCCATCGGCATTGTGCGTCACCCTGTACAGTTACTTCTGATTTAACCGGATAGTTGCACACTCACAACATCGCGACAATCATTTGATTGATCCCGAGTGACACACAGAGAATCGCGGTATTAATTAAACCGAAAGCTCCTCACGAAATACTAACGATCTTTAACACAATCTTTCCTTTACGCTGACGTTATGCGTGGAACTAACTTTTTAGGATTAAGTCTACCTTAGCAGTAAATTTCATTATGTCTTTATGACGGCCCTTTAATAGAACACCCGCATGATGATAATGAAGTTTATATATAATGATAAGAGTCAGGCATAAAGTTACATTCTTGATGACAGTGTATTTAATGAGGAAAGAAATGAAAATATTAATAATCAGACGGGAAAACATTGGTGATCTTATCCTTACAACCCCGCTGATTTCTATGCTGGCGAAAAATCATCACGTCGATGTGCTGGTTAATTCTTACAACAAACAGGTTCTTGAAGGTAATCCCGGCGTCAGTAAAGTTCATCATTATACTAAACTGCATCATGAAGGATCTTACACTCAAAAGATAAAAGCCATTTTACGCCGTGTAGTCACCACTTTGGCTATTCGGAAAGAAGGTTATGATGTAGCTATTGTGGCAGGGAACTGGAATAAAAGACCTTTGCGATGGGCAACATTATCACGGGCCAAACGAATCATCGCGATAGGAAGTGATTCGCCAGACTCTGTCACCGATAAAATACCTTATATGCGGGATGGCATGCATATGGTTGAACAGATGGCTGAACTCGCCAGGCCTTTAAATTGTCACGCCAAACCGGGGAAACTGGCTTTATGGGTGACAAAATCTGAAAAAGAACTGGCAGCTCACAAAATAAAAAACACTTACAATATGCCCTTATATGGTTTGCAGATCAGCGCCCGAAAAGAAAAACAACGCTGGCCCGTTGAGAATTATATCGAAATCGCGCACAGGCTGGCGCGTGACGAACCTTGCAAAATTATTCTTTTCTGGTCGCCAGGTTCAGAAGATAACTTGTGTCATCCCGGGGATGACCAGAAAGCGCAGTACATCATCAACGCCTGCAAAGATATTATTATGGTTCCTTTCGATACCGTAAATATTCGTGAACTTATGGCAGGAATGTCTCTGTGCCACCAGATAATCACCAGCGATGGCGGTGCATTGCACATTGCAGCGGGTGTGGGAAAACCAGTGGTGGCGCTTTTTGGTAACAGTGATCCGCAGGTCTGGGGGCCATGGAAAGTGCCGTGCAGAATCATTGCTGCTGCAGACGAAGAGGTTTCTCATATTTCAACCGATGAAGTTTATAACAATTTCGTTGCACTGAGAGATGAAGTGCTTACTGAAAATACAAAAAATGAGTAACAGCCTAAAACTCTATTTGTAATTTAATGGAAAAATAGTCCCTATCATCGCGTTGCGGGTAACCTGAACAGAAATGAAAGCCATCAAGATAAAAGTAATAAAGACGATATTGCATATCTATTGTTTTTTAACGAGAAGAAAAAAATATTCGCTGCAAGAGCGTGAAACATCACCGGGTAATATTGTCATTTACTCCACTACCGCGCTGGGGGACTACCTCATGAACACACCGGCAATCATGCATTTAAAGAATAGGTTTCCAGCCAGCAAAATAATACTGGTTACCAGTAAAAAAAATCACAGCCTGGTTGTGCAATATGATTGGTTTGACCATATTTATATATGGGATAATAAAGTTGTCAGAATATTACCTTTGTTATGTAAACTCAGAAAACACAAACCTGATATTTCCGTTATTTTACACGCACACTTTCCTTATGACATATTTTGTGCTGTTTTATCCGGCAGTAAAATGATTTTACGCGACCACTATGGCAGTGAGTCTCCCGAACTTAATCGTTATTTAGATCACTATTCCGGTTACTATGACGGACATACTATCCGGCGTAAATTGAAGCTACTCGAAACACTGGGAGAAAATACTGGCGACACGACAATGCATCTTCCCGTGATCAATACTCTTTTACCGCGTCAGTATTTACGCCAGCGCATTGGATTTCAGTTAGGGGCATCCAATGAGACCCGTCGCTGGCCGGTATGTTTTTTCAGTACACTCGCCTGTATGTTATTAGACAACGATCGGGATCTGGAAATCATTATCACAGGCACAACATCCGAAAAGAATCTGGCGAATGATTTCTTAAAACAATTACCCGCTCACTATCAGAACAATATATGCGTAATGTCTGGTCATACGCAGTTGACAGAATTAGTCACGCTGTTGAAAAGTCTGGATGTTCTTGTTACGGGTGACACCGGGCCGTTACATATCGCAGTGGCCGCTGGCGTAAATACAGTCAGTCTTTTTGCCACAGCCAATCCAGCCTATACCGGTCCGTGTCAGGATCCGGATAAACATATTATTTTGCACCGTCCTGATGGTGAAAAAACAGAACATCCCATGATGGCGATTCTGCCTGTTGAGGTTTACCACGCTGTCAGGGAATTGCTGGGGAGGACATATGACAGTGAATGATGTGCTGGAAGGGAAAATCATTGATTTTCTTGAACAACATAACCACCCCACCGTGTTTGGTTTTTACAATAAGGTCTGCGGGAGTGATTTTTCATTGTTAAAGCTTTCGCTGAGTGAAATACAGACGGATATCCTGATGAACGATTTTTTCATCCAGTTCAAGGTAAAACCTAAAAACTATCGCACATCCAACCATTTCCCCGAAAAAACGGGTGTTCTCGGTTCATTGATTTTTACCCTAAACCGGATGCAGGGAAAAGTGACACCCATAACCGTCAGAGCGCTGCACGATGCGGCTCTTATGGGCGTCTGGCCTGATTATCTTCAGGGCAAAAATCAATAAACAATGTCCTGTGCAGAATTCAGCGCGATAACCTTCGCCATTGTGCGCCAGTCCGTACAGTTTGTCCTGATTTCACCGGATAGTTGCACAACCTGCCCGCGGCTACAATCAGTGAACAATCACACAGGAGAATTCCATGTCACACACCTCAATGACTTACCCCCTCGGCGACAGAGAAGTGGCGCGCTTAGGTTATGGCGCAATGCAATTGGCTGGCCCCGGCGTTTTTGGCCCGATCAGCGATGAAGCACGGGGCATTCAGGTGCTGCGTGATGCCCTGGCATCTGGTGTTAATCACATCGACACCAGCGATTTTTATGGTCCGCATGAAACCAATAAGCTGATCAAAAAAGCCCTGCATCCGTATCCCGATAATCTGTGCATCGTGACAAAAGTCGGCGCACGACGTGATGAAAAAGGCGGCTGGTTACCGGCTTTCAGCCCGCAGGAACTGACGCAGGCGGTGGAAGATAACCTGCGCAATCTCGGGCTGGAGACGCTGGAAGTGGTAAATTTGCGCAGCATGCTCGATGAACGTCAGCCAAAAGAAGGATCACTGGCACCGCAGCTGGAGGCGCTGATTACGCTGAAAGAGCGCGGCCTGATCCGTCATATAGGTCTGAGCAATGTGACTGCAAAACAGGTCGCCGATGCACAGAAACTGACGACGATCGCCTGCGTTCAGAACATGTATAACCTGGCGAACCGTCACGACGACGCGCTGGTGGATAGCCTGGCTGAACAGGAAATCGCGTATGTGCCGTTCTTCCCGCTGGGCGGTTTTTCGCCATTGCAGTCAACGCAGCTTGATGAAGTGGCGGCACAATTGCAGGCGACGCCGATGCAGGTCGCGCTGGCCTGGCTGCTCAAACGCTCGCCGAATATCTTGTTGATCCCCGGCACGTCATCGCCGCAGCATCTACAGGAAAATCTGGCCAGTGCGAAGGTGATTTTGTCCGATGAAGTGATGGAAAAACTGAACGGAATAGCGGGTTAGCTCTCACACATCCCCCGGCACATCATGCGGGGGAATGGTTTCCCCGGTGGCTGAATCTTCGCCCCGTGGTATTAACGGAGTCTGGTCACTCACAGCAATTCATGGGCCTGCGCGCAGATCAGTTGTCTCAGCCATTTCTGCGCATTGCTGTCATCAGAACGCCGGTGCCACAACAGATAAAACGGGATCTCCGGCAATGCCACCGGCGGCAGGGTCATCACGATATTGGGGTGTTTCTCGCTCACTACCACGCTGCGTTTGAGCACCGTCGCGACATACCCCGTCTGCTGCACCACACCGGCAACGCCAGCCATGGTCGGCAACGTCAGACGAAGTTCACGAGCCAGCCCCATCTCCCTGAGTTGTTCATCGACCAGACCATAATGATTTCCTTCCGGCGAGACCAGAATATGGCTCATCCCGAGATAGGTTTCTAACGTCATGCCGTTGCGTGCCGCATCACTGTCGCGGCGGATAAGCGTGACAAATTCATCACTGAACAAGGGCTGCGATAAGATGCGGTTTTCCGGCCGGGTCGGGGGAATACCGATCACCACATCAACCTCACCGGCATCCAGCATCGACACGGACGCATCGCGGTCGGTGAATGTCCTCACATGCAGTGTCACTCCGGGCGCCTGTTCGCTGATCGCCCGCATAATGCCGGGCAGTAACACCATCAGCGGGTATTCGGACGTGCCAAGCGTAAAAGACATTTTTCTGTTTTCCGGCGCAAAATTGTCGTCCGGAGCCAGCAGATGACTCAGTTCGTTAAGTGCTTTTGACACATGCAAACCGATCTCTTTTGCCCTGGCGGTAGGCAGCAAACCGGAAGCACTGCGGATAAACAGCGGATCCGCAAAATGCGTTCGCAGGCGCGACAATGCCGCGCTCATCGCGGGCTGACTGACCACCGCTTTGCTGGCGGCACGGGTCACATTCCGCTCTTCCATCAGCGCATCAAATGCGACCAGCAGATTCAAATCGAGACCCTTAAAATCCATAAAACGTATATTCCTCTATATGCTTTTCTTATTTCAATTATTACTGATATGAATGTGATACTCGCTGCGTGCACCACATTAACCCTATAAAAATGCAATCAGCCAGAGGAATTTAACGATGTCAGACAACAATAGCGAGATGGCAAATCGTCTTATCGCGGAGCGTAAAGCCGTTGAAAAAATCTATCAGGCTTTTAGCCTGCATGATCCGGACTTAATGGATGAGGCAGTCACGCAGGACTGGAAAGATATTCCCCTCGCGCCAGGTCAGGCATCCGGCCCCGAAGGGTTGAAACCGATCATCCGGGGGTTCATTGAGGCTTTTCCGGATGTGAAGATCACCATCCACGACCTTCTTCAGACCCCGGGGAAGATTGCCGTGCGCGCAGAAATTACCGGTACCCATCACGGCAACTTTATGGGCATCGAACCGACCGGCAAATTTGTCAGCATCCGGCTGCATGAATTTCATGAGCTGAATGGCGAACGCGTCACCACCACCTGGCATCTGGAAGACTGGTTTGGCGCGTTCATGCAACTCGGTCAGTTCCCGCCGCAGGGTTAACAACCGGACAACAATTAAAGGCAAGCGCTGACCCGTCTGATAGATTTCATTTCGGATTGTCTGGCGGTGAGGCGGGTGCGGCGAACCAGTTATCCTGAGTTACCATGACCGCCGTTTCCGGCTGATTCACAAAATTCGGCGACATGATCTGCACATTAAATTCGTTGAATACGTCCTGAA
The DNA here is from genome assembly GCF_003263525.1 of Rahnella sp. NRRL B-41462. Lineage (NCBI taxonomy): Bacteria > Pseudomonadati > Pseudomonadota > Gammaproteobacteria > Enterobacterales > Yersiniaceae > Rahnella > Rahnella sp. NRRL B-41462. Next base: position 80,856 of record NZ_JYDF01000014.1, read on the forward strand.
TGTGACTGTGCAATTCGCTTCTCACTGTGGCAAGAGATTCGCCCGGCTGGAGATGCACCTGCAGTTCATAAGCGATGTACCAGTCCATCAGGCTGAGCTGGCGCACCAGCGGCTTCTGCTGAAGATCAATACCTCGCGTGCGACTGGCGGCCACGACAGCCCGCAGGCAGCCGGATTGTATCTTTATGAAATTGGCACAGAAGATGCCGGGCTGACCGAATACCCCCTACCTTACGCTGAACTCCAATACCGTCCAGAAGACGTTGCGCAAACTGGCTTTCATGAGCCTGTCCGGGACTCAGCACGATGTTTAGCGGGAGACCGCTTGCGCCTGTCACCCGATGGATTTTGATGCCAAAACCACCGTGAGAGCGACCCAGCCCATTATCTCCGGTTATATAGGGATGTTTTTTTGAGCGCCGGCAGCACATTTCAGCGCCCGGATATTACTGCCATCCATCGCTGTGGCAGACCAGTCAACAAGGCCATAAAGCAACCTGTTGAAAATAAGGTTAATCACTGCCGATTTTGACCATTGGTTAAAGCGGATAAACGGTTTTCCACGGCCCCTATCGTTTAGATAAATCGCGCCATAGGGCACCTGAACACAACACCCAGAACATGCCGTTGATGATCATGCGGTGCTGTGCCCATGGCCGTCCGCCCCGTGGCGTAGCAGGCTCAAGAGGCAACAAGGACTGGATGATGGTCCATGCTTCGCCGGGAAGGTCGTAGCGAGGCATAGTTTACTATGTCTTGAAAACAGATAGTTACTATAGCCCGGATGATTAAGGGACACAGCTTAGCTGCAGGTCACCTGCAGCCAGGCCTTAATTCATTTACGGTGAAGGTTTTTCAGGCCCATCGTCGCGCAGTTATCTAACGTTACTCTTCGCCTTCATAAGCCTGACGATAGAGTTCAATGACCTGCTCTTTAGTCGCTTTGCGCGGGTTCGTTAACTGGCAGACATCTTTTTTCGCATTCTCGGCCATGATGGCAAAATCTTCAGGTTTGACGCCCAGGCTTTTCAGATCGCGAGGAATGCCAACCTGCCTGCTCAGGCGGCGGATGGCGTTAATGGCTTTAACCGCAGCTTCATCGGTAGAGAGCCCGGCCACGTTTTCCCCCATGGCCTCTGCAATATCGCGGAAGCGATTAAGGTTGCCAATCAAGTTAAAGTACTCAACATAAGGCAGCAGAATGGCATTACATACCCCATGGGGAAGGTTATAGAACCCGCCCAACTGATGCGCCATCGCATGGACATAGCCCAGAGAAGCGTTGTTAAAGGCAATCCCGGCGAGGTACTGCGCGTAGGCCATATTATCCCTTGCCTTCATATATTCGCCGTTTGCCACAGCTTTGGGAAGGTACTGGGTGATCATCCTGATCGCTTGCAGCGCGGCGGCATCAGTCAGCGGGTTCGCCATGGTAGACACGTACGCTTCGATGGCGTGAGTTAACGCATCCATGCCGGTCGCGGCGGTCAGTGAAGGTGGCATCCCGACCATGAGCTCCGGGTCGTTAATCGAGATTTGAGGCGTCACGCGCCAGTCAACAATCGCCATTTTAACTTTACGTGCTGTATCAGTGATGATGCAGAAACGGGTAATTTCTGAAGCGGTACCTGCGGTGGTGTTGATTGCCATTAATGGGATCATATCGTTGCTGGATTTATCAATACCCTCAAAGTCGTGAATATTTCCTCCATTGGCTGCGACTAATCCAATACCTTTCGCACAGTCATGGGAGGAACCGCCACCGAGTGAAACAATACCATTGCAGCCATGTTCCCGGTAAAAACTAATCCCCGCCTCTACGTTTTTATCTGTGGGGTTAGGTTCCGCGCCACCAAATATACGCGCTTCAATACCGGCTTCTTCATAAATTTTAGCGACTTTGTCCGCCATGCCACTTTTTGCCAGGAAAGCGTCCGTGACAATCATGATTTTTTTTACATCTAACGTTTTTGCCAGCGTACCGGCTTCCTGAACACTGCCTTCGCCAAATACATTTCGTGTTGGCAGAAAATAATATGTCGACATTGAGCTTCCCCTGTTCATAAATGTGATTGTTAATGTGTCCATGACTGCTTTTGAGCGGTAGACAAAATGCATCAAGCACGGAGCGGGTGATGCGAACAAAAGCGCGGACCGAACATATCCACGACAATGGTAAGGGATTACTGGTAAAGAACAGAGAACAACCTCACAAAAGCAAGGGTCTTTATAACAAAAAGAATTATCTTTTTTCACATTGCATGTCTGGTTGGTCGTTGACCTGGTCGATTCAGGTTACCGCTGGAGATTTCACGCCGGCCAATACACAAATGTTGTTGCAAATCTTGCGACGTCTGCGGCAGAGGGAAGCGGCGAAAATAATCGGGTGAGCCATACACGGCGGCGATGAAGGGGCCTGTCTCCGATCTTCGTACGAATACATAAACAATTTCCTGACAGTCCAATAAATCGTCCGCACCACCTCGCAGGATACAAACACATCGCTGGACAGCCTATTTGTTTCGGCCTATTTTTAATCAATCGATTGATTAACTCTTTTATGAGGCAATATGCCGACCTCTCAACCTCCCATAACTTCTCGTGGCGAACAGGCTAAAAATAGCCTTATTAAAGCTGCCATCGCTCAGTTTGGTGAATATGGCTTGCAGGCGACCACCCGTGATATCGCGGCTCTTGCCGGGCAAAATATTGCGGCTATCACCTATTATTTCGGCTCAAAAGAAGAGCTGTATATTGCTTCTGCTGGGTGGATTGCTGATTTTATCAACGACAATTTTCTTGAGCACATGCAGTGCGCCGAAGAGGTTATGAGTCAGTCGCCATCAGACAAAGCGCAAATCCGCCAGCTAATTCATACGGCATGTGAGCAAATGATAAGGCTGCTCACCTCCGATGAAACTCTGAATCTCAGCAAATTTATCTCTCGCGAACAGCTTTCGCCAACACCCGCTTATCAGCTCATCCACGATCGTGTGATAGCACCGATGCACAGCCACCTGACTTCCCTTGTGGGCCGTTACACTGGACGTGATCCCCTGGATACCGAAACCATTTTGCATACTCACGCTTTGCTCGGACAGATTCTGGCCTTCCGACTGGGGCGGGAAACTATTTTACTACGCACCGGTTGGACAAACTTTGATAAGGCCAACCGGCAGCAAATCAGTAGCGTTGTGTTAACCCACGTCGATTTCATCCTGCTGGGATTGTCTGTTAATTAAGGAAGATCGTGCCATGAAAAATAAAAAGCCCATGGTTGTGCTCGTTGTTATTGCGTTGCTGGTCAGCTGTTTTGGCGGCTGGATGTGGTATCAAAGCGAGCAGGAAAAGCCATTAACGCTCTACGGGAATGTGGATATTCGCACAGTGAACATGAGCTTTCGCGTCGGTGGTCGCCTCGCTACGTTGCAGGTCGATGAAGGCGATTCAATCAAGGCTGGGGAAACGCTCGGGGAACTGGACAAAGGCCCGTATCAAAACGCCTTGCAACAGGCGGAAGCAAACGTTGCAGCGACACAAGCGAAATTTGATTTGATTATTGCCGGCTACCGTGACGAAGAAATTGCCCAGGTGGCCGCGCAGGTGAATCAGGCGCAGGCTGCCTATGACTATGCCCAGAATTTTTACCAGCGCCAACAAGGGCTGTGGGCCAGACGCATGATTGCTGCAAATGAGCTGGAAAATTCCCGTTCATCAAGCGATCAGGCAAAAGCTACGCTGAAAGCCGCGCGCGATAAGCTCAGTCAGTACCACAACGGTAACCGCCCGCAAGAGATTGCCCAGGCACAGGCCAGTCTGCAACAGGCTAAAGCACAGCTCTCCCAGGCGCAGCTGGATTTACAGGACACCACGCTTACCGCCCCATCCGCCGGCACATTGCTTACTCGCGCTGTTGAACCAGGGAGCATGCTCAGCGCGGGTAGCACGGTATTAACGCTTTCCCTTACACGCCCGGTGTGGGTACGTGCTTATGTGAATGAAGTGAGTCTTTACAATGTACAGCCGGGTACGGAAGTGCAGATTTATACCGACGGGCGTCCCGAAAAGCCCTATCACGGCAAAATTGGCTTTGTTTCTCCTACCGCGGAGTTCACCCCTAAAACGGTTGAGACGCCCGATCTGCGCACCGATTTGGTCTATCGCCTGCGCATTATCGTGACCGATGCCGACGATTCGCTGCGTCAGGGTATGCCGGTCACCGTAAGTTTTAACAATGGTGCCCAGCATGACCCGCTATGACAGCGGCATCATCCGCTTGCAGGGGCTGATGAAAAACTTCCCTGAACTGGGTAAACCCGCGGTAGCAAGCCTCGAATGTGAAATCCACCCGGGGGAAGTCACCGGGTTGGTGGGGCCTGACGGCGCAGGGAAAACCACGCTAATGCGTATGCTGGCAGGCTTGATGAAACCTAGCGGGGGAAGTGCACAGGTCATAGGCCTCGACCCAATCAAAGATGGCAGTGCCCTACACGCCGTAGTAGGGTACATGCCGCAAAAATTCGGGCTGTATGAAGATCTGACGGTAATGGAAAATCTCACTCTGTACGCAGACCTGCGTGGAGTGACGGCCGAGGAACGTAAAAAAACATTTGCGCGGCTGCTAGAATTTACTTCCCTCGGTCCCTTTACCTCGCGCCTCGCCGGCAAACTTTCCGGCGGTATGAAGCAGAAGCTAGGCCTCGCCTGTACACTGGTCGGCCAACCTAAGGTTCTGCTGCTCGATGAGCCCGGCGTCGGCGTAGACCCCATTTCGCGACGCGAGCTGTGGCAGATGGTGCACGAACTGGCAGGTGAAGGGATGCTGATCCTATGGAGTACTTCGTACCTCGACGAAGCCGAACAGTGCCGCGAGGTGCTACTGCTAAACGAAGGCGAGCTGCTGTATCACGGAGCACCAAAAGAGCTGACGCAGAAAATGGCCGGGCGTTCGCTGCTGGTGAGTCATGGGGGAGAAAACAACCGCAAGCTGCTTCAGCGGGCGCTAAAATTGCCGCAGGTGAGCGACGGTGTGATTCAGGGGCGTTCCGTACGTCTGATACTGGCAAAAGACGCCACTATAGAAGAGCTGGCACAAGCATTGGATCTGTCTCTGGAGCAAATAACGCGTACCGTCCCGCGTTTTGAAGATGCGTTTATCGAACTGCTGGGAGGCACCGGCACGAAGGAATCACCGCTAGGAAAAATACTGCATACGGTGGAAGGCAGTTCCGAAGAAACGGTGATTGAAGCCAAACAGCTCACAAAGAAATTTGGTGATTTCACAGCGACTGACCAGGTCAATTTTACCGTACAGCGCGGCGAGATCTTCGGGCTGCTTGGGCCGAACGGCGCGGGTAAATCCACGACGTTTAAAATGATGTGCGGGCTGCTAGTGCCGACCTCTGGCAAGGCGCTGGTGTTGGATATGGATCTGAAAACCAGCTCCGGTAAGGCCCGTCAGCATCTGGGATATATGGCACAGAAGTTTTCGTTGTACGGCAACCTGACGGTTGCACAAAATCTGCGTTTCTTCTCAGGTGTGTACGGGCTGCACGGCAAGGCGCAGGACGACAAAATTTCCCGTATGAGCGAAGCGTTTAACCTCCAGCCGATATTTAACAGCCCGACAGATTCCCTGCCACTCGGCTTCAAGCAGCGCCTGGCGTTGGCCTGCTCACTGATGCATGAGCCGGATATTCTGTTCCTTGATGAACCCACGTCTGGCGTTGACCCGATTACACGGCGCGAATTCTGGTTGCACATCAACGACATGGTTGAAAAAGGCGTAACCGTGATGGTCACCACACACTTTATGGACGAGGCGGAATATTGCGACCGTATCGGGCTGGTATATCGTGGCAAGCTTATCGCCAGCGGCACGCCGGACGATCTCAAACAGCAGGCGGCAGACGACGAGCAGGTCGACCCAACCATGGAACAGGCATTTATCACGCTGATAAACAAGTGGGATAAGGAGCACACGCATGAGTGAGCATAAAATAGTCTCATGGAGGCGAGTACGCGCCCTCTGCGTGAAGGAAACGCGCCAGATTGCGCGTGACCCGAGCAGTTGGTTGATTGCTGTGGTGATCCCCCTGCTGCTGCTTTTTATTTTCGGCTTTGGCATCAACCTGGATTCAAGCCGCCTGCACGTGGGGATTCTGCTGGAACAGCAAAGCGAAGAAGCGCTGAGTTTCGCTCATACCATCAGCGCTTCGCCCTACATTCAGCCGACCATCAGCGATAACCGCCAAGAACTGATTCAGCTCATGCAGGCGGGAAAAATCCGCGGCATAGTGGTTATCCCTACAGACTTTGCGCAGAACATGGCGCGCGCCGGGGCTACAGCGCCGGTTCAGGTGATTACCGACGGCAGCGAACCGAACACCGCAAACTTTGTGCAGGGCTATGTCGAAGGGATCTGGCAGGTATGGCAACAGCAGCGCTCGAAGAGCCGGGGTGAAAGCGTCGAGCCACTGATTGACGTGCAACTGCGTTACTGGTTTAACCCTGCTGCTATCAGTCAGCATTTCATTATTCCGGGGGCGATAACCATCATTATGACGGTTATCGGTGCCATTCTGACATCGCTGGTCGTGGCGCGTGAGTGGGAACGAGGCACTATGGAAGCCCTGCTTTCAACGCAGATAACGCGTACCGAGTTGTTGCTGTGCAAGTTGCTCCCCTACTATGTGCTCGGCATGCTGGCAATGCTACTGTGTATGGTGGTTTCGGTATTTATTCTCGGCGTACCCTATCGCGGTTCGCTGCTACTGTTATTTTTGATTACCAGTCTGTTTTTGCTCAGTACGCTTGGTATGGGTCTGCTGATTTCGACTATCACTCGCAACCAGTTTAACGCCGCTCAAGTGGCGCTGAACGCTGCATTTTTACCTTCCATCATGCTCTCGGGCTTTATCTTCCAGATCGACAGCATGCCAGCGATTATCCGCGCAGTGACTTATATCATACCGGCGCGCTACTTCGTGAATACCCTGCAAACCCTGTTTCTCGCGGGAAATATCTCCACGGTGCTGATAGTTAACGTACTGTGTCTCATTGTCTCGGCGGTGATGTTTATCGGCCTGACGGCGTTGAAGACCAAACGTCGTCTGGATTAAGGGAAAGTTATGTATCATCGACTCTGGACATTAATTCGCAAAGAACTGCAATCCCTGCTGCGCGAGCCGCAAACCCGTACCATTTTGATTTTGCCGGTGGTGTTGCAGGTGATTCTGTTCCCGTTTGCCGCCACGCTTGAGGTCACTAACGCCACCATCGCGATTTACAGCCAAGACAATGGCAGCCATTCCGTGGAACTGACGCAACGTTTTGCACACGCCAAAGCTTTTAGCCATCTGCTGCTGTTAAAAAGCCCGCAGGAAATCCAGCCAACCCTCGATAAACAAAAAGCGCTGCTGCTGATCCACTTCCCTGCGGATTTCTCGCGAAATTTGGCAAGCAATCAGCCAGCTAAACTGCAAATTATTCTTGACGGTCGTAACTCGAACAGTGCGCAGATTGCCGCCAATTACCTGCAGCAAATCGTGAAAAACTACCAACTAGAACTCATGACTGGTCAACCGAAGTCGAATAACAGTGAGCTGGTAATACGCAATTGGTATAACCCAAACCTGAACTACAAATGGTTTGTGGTGCCGTCGCTTATCGCCATGATAACGACCATCGGCGTAATGATTGTGACTTCACTGTCCGTTGCTCGTGAACGTGAACAAGGCACGCTCGACCAGCTCCTGGTGTCGCCGCTTGCCACCTGGCAGATATTTGTTGGTAAAGCCGTACCCGCGCAGATTGTCGCCATTGCGCAGGCCACTATTGTGCTCGGTGTGGGAATATGGGGTTATCAAATCCCCTTCTCTGGTTCGGTCTTACTGTTCTACTTCACCATGTTGATTTACGGGCTTTCGCTGGTGGGATTCGGGCTGCTGATTTCTGCACTTAGTTCGACGCAGCAGCAGGCATTTATTGGCGTATTTGTCTTTATGATGCCGGCGATTCTGCTTTCCGGCTATGTCTCACCGGTAGAGAACATGCCCGTGTGGTTGCAAAATCTGACGTGGATAAATCCTATCCGGCACTTCACGGACATCACAAAACAAATTTACCTGAAAGATGCGAGTCTGGACATTGTATGGGGAAGCCTGTGGCCGCTACTGGTGATTGCAGCGATAACAGGCTCAGCGGCGTACTGGATGTTTCGCCGCAAAGTGGCCTGATCTGTCAATCAAATTCTTCGCCAGGGGTTGTCACGCACATTGATGACTTTACGCAGATGAGCTACATCCTTCAGCATGGCAGCCACACGTTGAAATTGCTGTCATAGACCACTCTTGTTAAAAAATAGTGTTATTTTTGACCAGAAAGCTCCGTTGTACGACGTACCGCAGCCAGAACGCTGCTTTGCAGACCAGCGGCGAAATTAATTTTATTCAACTCATATAAACCATTAATGCCAACCCCTGCCGGAGAGTTATTAATATCCATCAACTGGCGCGGATGGCGCCCGGATAACTTAAGCATTTCAACCGCGCCCACCAGGTTTTCCCATACCACTTGTGTTGACTGAGTCCGGGTTAATCCGGCAAGGACACCGGCGTCCGCCAGCGCTTCGACAAAATAATAGACATAGTTGACACCAGCGACAGCAAAACCGGTGAAGACGTCAATCAACCGTTCTTCCAGCACCATCACCTTGCCGAAACTTTCCAGAAACGGCATTACGGACGCGCTGTTAACATAAGCATTAAACGCCACGCCGCTGTAGCCCAGCCCGGTATCCGTCAGCGTATTCGGGATGATACGCGTAATCGGGCGTGACTCGCCCAGCATCAAAGACAACTGGGTCAGCGTTACGCCAGCAATAATAGAAATGACCGACGTCTGTGGCGCGGCATACTGCTTAATCAGTTGTGCGACATCAGCAATATTATCCTGCGGACGTACCCCAATCACGATGTGATCCGCTGCGGCCAGCGCGTTTGGCAAATCTTGTGTATTGCTCAACTCATAGCGCGCTTTCAGCGTTTCAATTCGCTCTGGATCAATATCCGATAAGCTGACCTCGTCCGGATTTAATGCGCCGCGTTTTAAGGCGGCGCGCAGAATCGCTTCGGTCATTTGACCAGCACCAATAAAGTGGATATGGCTCATAGTTAATCCTCAGAAGTAACAGAAACAGGACCCAATGACCTCTCCACCAGCGATACCCAAAGACCGATGCCAGGTGCGATAAGTTGGTCATTAAAATCATAATGCGGGTTATGTAATGCCGCGCCCGGCGTTGGGCCATCGGCCCCCAGCCACAAATAAGCGCCCGGACAGGCTTCCAGAAAATAGGCGAAATCTTCTGCCGCCATTGAGGGTGATAACTGTGTGTGGACCTGCGTGATCCCCTCGACGTGGCGTGCGGCATCCGCCAGAATTTTTGCCTGTTGCGCATGGTTGACGGTTACCGGGTAACCGTATTCCCAGCGAATGCTGCCACTGACGCCAAATGGCCCGACGAGCTGTTCGACATACTCCGCCATCAGAATCTGGCAGCGCGCTCTGGCCGTCTGGCTCAGGCAACGCAGCGTGCCGGACAATTGCATTGTCTGCGGGACGACATTTATTGCTTCCCCGGCCTGGAGTTGCGTCACGCTGATCACGGCGCTGTCCAGCGGAGAGAGTCGGCGCGTCATGATCGTTTGCAACGCGGTAATCAGGTGTGCGCCGGCCAGCACCGGATCGGCCCCTTTTTCCGGCATCGCCGCATGGCATCCCACGCCAGTCAGCGTGATAAAAAAATTGTCCTGCGAAGCCATCATTGGGCCTGTGCTAACGGCCACCTCCCCCACTGGCAGCCCCGGCCAGTTGTGCAGCGCATAAACCGCAGAAACGGGAAAGCGCGTAAAGATTCCTTCTTCCACCATTAAACGCCCGCCGCCGGCATTCTCTTCCGCAGGCTGAAAAATAAAGTACACCGTCCCGTTGAACGCTCTGGTCTGGCTGAGATAGCGCGCCGCCCCCAGTAAAATGGCGGTATGCCCGTCATGTCCACAGGCGTGCATCATGCCTGGCGAGGAAGAGCACCATGCAACAGCGTTGTTTTCCTGAATGGGTAATGCATCAATATCAGCGCGAAGGGCTATAGACGGCCCCTCGCCATTGCGAAGAACACCCATCACGCCAGTGCCCGCAATGCCGGTATGCACTTCAAGATCATATTGGCGCAGCAGGCTGCTGATTTTCGCGGAAGTATGAAATTCTTGTAAGCCAATCTCCGGGCGCGTGTGGATCTCACGTCGCCAGATAATCGCCTGTTGAATAATCTCTTCGGGAATGGAGCGCATATATCCTCTACATTTTCCCGGCACAATGCCGCAGCATGACGCTGTGAATGAATTACCGGAACGCGTAATGCCCTCTGGTAGCTGATTAAATTATCGTTTTGGACCTAATGAAAAGAGTGGCTCAGGGCTTCCCAAAATAAATCCTGGCAAGCCCTTCTTTTGTGACTTCAACCGCGTGCTCGGCACTCAATGAAATATGTTGCTCAATCAGCACCACGCCTTTTTCGATATCCCGCTGGCGTAATGCTGCGATAATTTCGACATGCTCGTCATAGGCATTGTTCCTGCGCACGGGCGTTTCGAGATCGATACGCCGGAAAAAGCGGCTCAGCGAATTCAGGCTATCGAGCATTTCATAGAGCCGACTATTATGGGAAATACGGGCTATTTCCATGTGGAAACGCTCATCAATTTCCGCAATCTTCGCCCAATCCTGTTCAGTTTGCGCCGGGCGATGCTGGCTCACTTCTTCCCAGATAGCCGTGGTCGTAGCGATCTCTTCATCTGTTGCCCGCAGGCAGGCGAAACGAAAGGTCGATTGCTCTATAACCATTCGCACCTCATAAAGTTCGCGGACACCTTCCGGCGTCAGGTCACGGGAGTAAAAACCCCGGTTGGGTACAAAATTCATAAAGCCGTCTTTTGCCAGACGGTTCAGCGCTTCCCGCACCGGCGTACGCGAGACCCCCAGTTGTGCCGCAAGCTCAACTTCATTCACCCGTTCGCCGGGACGAAAGTAGTAATCAATCGCCATGCCTTTCACTTTCTCGTAGACCTTTTCCACACTGTCAGCGCTACGGGATTTCTTTTTTATGATAACCACATTAACCCCTTAATTTACCGCATGCTCAGCACGAAAATAAAAATGCGGCAAAGATTATTTCACGTAATGTTTTTATAGATAGCACAGCAAAAAAAAACAACTCAACACAAAAGTGAATACACTTTTCTTTAATTAAAAAATTACTCATTTATAAGCATTTTTCATCTTATTTATTCTTATGGATTTTCCCCGCACCATTTTACGGCAGTATTGCACTAAAATGATTCAAAGTGTATTCACTTATGCACACAGATATTTTTATTGGCCATGATAAAAATGAAAACGAAAGTTTTTTAGATGTTTTCGATTCCTTTGTATTTATTCATGAATTTGCATTCGTTTAACCTGAAATAAGCACTTGATACCGGGAACGTCCTGTTATCTGGCATCGTCTTTGCTTAATACACAAGTGTATGCACTTATATATTCACTTTAGTGCGCTCTTTTTCGGCATTACCAGGCAGGCTTGTGCACATTTGCGCAGGCGACAAAACACCGGCCTCAGAAGCCGGCAACAGCAAACCGGAGAACCAACATGAAAAATCGTTTCGGGCAAGGCATGATGCTGTCAACACTGGCAGGTATGACGTTGTTTGGTCTGGCGCGCACGGCGCAGGCCGATGTGAACATGGGTGCAATTTTGCCCTTAACCGGCACCAGCGCCAGCATTGGTGAAGATCAGCGTCGTGGTATTGAACTGGCGGTTGAACAGGTTAATGCCCAGGGCGGCGTTAATGGTCAGCCATTACATGTGATCGTGGAAGATTCCGCCGAAAGCCCGGTTACAGGCCTGAATGCCGTACGTAAGTTAACTCAGGTTAACCATGTCCCTTTAGTGATGGGCAGTTTTTCCTCTGGTGTCACCATTCCGGTTGGGCAATATCTGGTGAAGAACAATCTGCTGCACATCAATATTTCCGGTACCAGCACCGATATCCGCAAAATCGGCGCTACCTCCTGGAGCGTTATTGGCCTGGATTCTCTTTCCGCAAGCTTCTCGGCAGAAGATGTGCGCCAGCTCGGTTACAGCAAAGTGGCCTTTATCGCCCCGGATGGTGCTTACGGTCAGGGTATGGCGAAGCAGTTCACCAACGCGTTTGAAAAAGCCGGGGGCAAAGTGGTCGCCAAAGTGCTCTATGCCAGCGGTCAGCCTTCTTATCGCCGCGAGCTGGAACAAATTTCTCGCGCTCATCCGCAAGCCTACGTTTACACCAGCTACGGCCAGGATGCCATTGTGCTGAACCGTGAGGCCTGGGAGCTGGGTCTGAATAAAACGCCCTGGTATGGCATGTATTTAACCATGGCCGTTGAAGGTTCCCCGGCGCAGTACACCAACGGGCAGGTTGGTATGGAAGTCGCAGGTATTGACCAGAAAACGTCGGGTGGTCACGGCGTAAATTATGCTGAGCTGTACCAGAAAAAATTCCATGAGAAACCTCGCTCTGTGTACGGTAGCTATGCCTGGGATAGCGTAATGCTGGCGGCGGCAGCTATCGACAAAGCGCACAGTGCCGATCCGGCAGCCATGATCGCGGCAATGAAAACCGTTGCGCCTGGCTTTACCGGCATTACCGGTACATTAAATCTGGATGCCGATAACCAGCGTATGTCTCAGCCCTACCTGAAAGTGAAAGCGTTTAATGGCGTACCGGTTCCCCGGTAACGAGCCGCTTTATCTTGCCAGTTCACGCTACATCATCGGGGAAAAACCATGCTGCAGTTTTTGATTGATACATTGATTCGCACTGCGGATTTGTCGCTGGTCGCGCTGGGATTAAGCCTGGTTTACGGGCTGGTACGGTTCGCCAACATCGCTCATATGCAATATGCCATGGTCGGTTCATTTATCACCGCCGCCGGGCTTCGTCTTGGCATGCCGTTGGCTCTGGCAATCGTGTTTTCTGCATTGGTCTGCGGCATGCTGTCCATGATTTTGCATCACTGGGTTTATCAGCCACTGCTGAAAAGCGGTACCGCTAACGCCATGATCGGATCGCTTGCGGTATCGATGGTGCTGATCGCACTGGTTCTCGGGGTTGAGGGGTCGGCCCCGGTGAATTATTCCCTGCCTGTGGGTGCGCTCTTGCAGGTTGGGGACACCCGAATCTCCTCTGACGAACTCTGGGGTCTTGGCGTCACGATTTCGCTGGTGGTGGTGTTCAGCCTGTTGCTGTTTCGTACGCCGCAAGGTCGCGCTATCCGTGCGCTGGCAAGTAACCGGGATCTGGCAGCAGCCTCCGGGTTAAATGCCAGCGCAATTATCCACACCGTCAACCTGTTGGCTGGAATGCTGGCCGCTGTGGGAGGCAGTATGCTGGCGATGAATGCCAGCGCATGGGTCAATCAGGGCAATGATCTGATGTTGCCGGTGCTCGCTGCCGCCATTCTCGGCGGGCTGGGAAATCCAATGGGCGCCATTTTTGGTGCACTTCTTATCGCTGCAACCGAAACCCTCGTGACCAACATCGACTGGAGCTGGCTGTTCGGCGGCGACTTATTGTTTATCCCGGTGACCTGGGTGAACGCCTCATCGTTTGTCATTCTGCTGCTGGCGCTGTTACTGCGTCCTTATGGCCTGTTTAACCGGGAGGTCCGCCGTGTCTGAGTTTTTACTGCATATCCTTTGCCTTGCCGGGATCTATGCCATTATCGCGCTTGCCCTGAATTTACAGGCAGGTTACGCCGGTTTGCTGAATTTCGGTCACATTGTGTTTGTCGGAACCGGCGCTTATGCCGTCGGTCTGGGAAACAATTTTGGGTTGCCGCTGTGGGTGGTGATCCCGGCCGGGTTACTGTGTGCCATTGTTATCAGCGCGCTGATGGCGTTGCTGGGGCGTCAGCTAACGGCGGACTACTGGGGCATTGCCACGTTGGCGCTGGCTGAAATCATCCGCATTGCCGTCGTCAATGAAGACGCACTGACGGGCGGCGCGCAGGGGATTGGCGGCCTGTCTTCGCCCTGGTCAACCGGTGATACCGTCACCGATACGCGTATCTTCGCGATCATTATTCTGTTCAGCGTCATCGTCGCCACGCTCGCCAGCCTGCGTATCGGCGCCAGCCGGTTTGGGCGGGCGCTGCGCCTGATGCGCGAACAACCTCAGTTAGCGATCTGCATGGGCTATGCGCTGCCGTGGCTGAAATGCCGGGCGTTGATGAGCAGTGCTGTGATGTGCTGTCTGGCCGGTATGTTACTGGCCTGGTACACCGATTATGTCAGCCCGGATTACCTGCTTTCGTCGGAAACCTTTCTTATCTGGAGCATGGTGATGATCGGTGGTCTTGGCAATGTGCGCGGCGTGTTGCTGGGCGTGTTGCTGGTGGAAGGGCTGTATAACTTTATCCCCTTTGCAAAAGACTATTTCCACATCAGTTCAGACCTGACTGGCGCGCTACGCCTGGGGTTGGTGGGTCTGGCTTTATTACTGTGTCTGCTCACACGACCAGGTGGTCTGTTACCGGAAAAATTAAGGACTTTCTCATGAGCCGTTTGCTTGAAGTGGCTGACATCAGCAAATCCTTTGGCGGCAACCAGGTACTGACATCCGTATCATTTACGCTGGAAAAGGGGGAGATTCTTGGCCTGCTCGGGCCGAATGGTTCCGGTAAAAGTACGCTGCTCAACACCATTTCCGGGTTTAACCGGCCGGATGGCGGCAGCATTACATTCGATGGACAGTCCATTACTCGTCAGCCCAGCCACCGGATCATCCAGGCTGGCATTGCACGCACCTTCCAGCTCCCCGTCATGCCGGAAAAGATGAGCGTTATGGAAGTCGTGATGACTGCCGGTACTCGTCAGCACGGGTTATTCAACGGTCTGCTGGGGCTGGCTTCCGGGCGTAAAGCCGAACAGGAAGACAGGACCCGCGCCAGCGAATTACTGGATACCTTGCTGTTAACCAAAGTTAAAGATCTGCCTGCTGCGGCGCTTTCCGGCGGACAGAAAAAATTACTGGGTATTGCCTGTGCGCTGATGGGTAAACCGACGCTGCTGATGCTGGATGAGCCTATGGCCGGTGTGCACCCGAAATTACGCCAGGAGCTGGTGGAAACGTTGGTCAACCTGAGCCGTCAGGGTATTTCACTTTTGGTTATTGAACACGATATGCATTTTATAAACACCCTGTGCCAGCGCTGCATCGTGCTGGATCGCGGACAGATTGTCGCCAGTTGCCGCCCGGATGAACTGGCGCAGAACCAGCAAGTACTGGATGCCTATTTAGGGCAAAGCACCGCAACATTGCAGGAGGCCGTATGATTACCCTCGAAAACGTGGTCGCCGGTTATACCCCGGGGATTGATATTCTGCACGGTATTTCATTGCATGTTGAACAGGCGGAAATCGTGACGCTGCTGGGGCCAAATGGCTGCGGCAAATCCACCTTGCTGAAATCGATTGCCGGATTTGTCTCCCCGCGCGAAGGACGGGTTGAAATCGATGGATGCGAAACGGCAAAAATTCCGGTGCACCGGAAAATCCGTGAATGCTCACTCGGGTTTGTCCCACAACTGGACAACGTCTTCAACAATCTGACCGTGGCAGAAAATCTGCAAACCGGGGGACAATTTTTACCGCCAGGCCAACGTAAGCAGCGAATGGCGCAACTGGCGGAAAATTACCCGGTGTTACATAAAAAATGGCAATCACCCGCGTCAGCGCTTTCCGGCGGCGAGCGACAAATCCTCGCGCTGGCAAGGGCTCTGATGCCTGAACCCGCAGTACTGCTGCTCGATGAACCTTCGGCCGGGCTGTCACCGAAAATGCTTACGGAAGTTTTTAGCGCCATACAAACCATTCGCCGCCAGGAAAAAGTGACCATTTTAATGGTCGAGCAGAATGCTATGGAGGCACTGCACATTTCCGACCGGGTCTATGTTCTGGCGCTGGGGAAAGTGGCGATGGAGGGCAGCGCGCAGGACCTGCTACACGACCCCCGTATGCGCGAACTCTATTTTGGCGGTCGTGCCGCCTGACAGGATCAGTAAAAAGAACAGAAGGAAGACACCATGCCGATTACCCCGGTTATCGATCACGCGGTGATTAATGTCGATGAAGAACTGGATCAGGCGCAAGGCCTGTTCCAGCGGATGGGATTTCAGCTCAGTACACGGGGGCACCATTCGATGGGCTCCAGTAACCATCTGGCCGTCTTTGCAGATAACTATCTGGAACTTTTAGGTTATGAGCCTGCCAGTCAGACAGACTCGCGAGGATTGTGGAACGTTGCGCCAGGCCTTGCCGGACTGGTCTGGAAAACCCGGGATGCGCATGCGGTATGGCAGCACCTCCGGCAATGTCAACTCGATGGCGAACCGCCGACCCGCTTCTCACGCCCGGTGATATTGCCGGACGGCAGCCAGACTGAGGCCCGGTTCTGCATCTCGCGGATCCGCGCCAGCGCCCTGGCATACGGCTTCAGTTTTTTCTGCGAACATCAAACGCCGCAGGCCGTTTGGCAGCCCGCCTGGCGGGTACATCCTAATGGCGTGCAAGCGCTGTCTGCCTTCGTTATTGCCTCGCCTCAACCTGAACAGACGCTGGCGCTGTATCACCAGTTGTTCAGTGTGGAGGCCCGCGCGGAGGCCAACGGTGGTTATGTGCTTGATTCAGGGACCTGCTGCCTGCGTATTATCACTCATCAACAAGCACGTCTGGAATTCGCGCTTCCGCCTGTCGCTGCGCAGGCACCGGCGAAAATGGTGGCGCTCTGTTTCCAGGTAGCATCACTGGAGCAGCTCAGGCGCTGTCTTAGCCAGGGGGATATTCAGTGGCGCGAGCAAGATGATCAACTGTTGGTGACGCAGCAGCATGCTCAGTGGCTGGCGATGCGCTTTAAGGATAAATAGCGGTGAAGCTCCGCCAGTTACTGTTGGTAAATCTCACTTAATTTCCATTTGTTCATCCCTGAAGTGGAAGTTAACGCCCACAGCAGCACTGAGATTATTACTGTCAGGAGCTTCGAATTTTAAGTCATTGACATCCTGTTCTATAAAGTATTAAAAAAGTCGGCTGATATTTAATTTTATAAATTATAAAGAGCTATACATGATTAAATATATTGTGTCATTTTCAATTATGATTGTCGTTCTCATTATTTTTTTGCTTAGCCGATTATATGATTTCGATCTTTCAGGGTACGGGCAACAACGTTCTATATCTTTTAAGCATAATAACGATGTTCTGATGGGGACGTTGATTATGCCTCCAGGTAAGGTTTCTCCTCCGTTTGTGCTTTTAGTTCATGGAGACGGACCTCAGGACCGCTGGTCAGAAGGTGGATATATTCCATTGGTTAAATTCCTTGTTTCACAGGGAATTGCCGTTTTTTCATGGGATAAACCTGGTGTGGATAAAAGTACAGGTAACTGGCTGGCACAGACAATGTCAGATCGCGCAGAGGAGGCGGTTTTGGCGTTAAAAAAACTGAGAGAACAGCCGGAACTGAAAAAAAGTCGCGGAGGTTATCTTGGGTTCTCGCAGGCAGGTTGGGTTGTACCGCAGGCGAGCCAACTGACAACAACTGAGTTTGTTGTGCTGATAGGTGCGGCGATAAACTGGCGTAATCAGGGCATATACTATACAGGACAAAGGCTTAAAGTCGAAGGTCGCTCCCTGAATGATATTCAGGATGCTAAAAAACATGAAGCCGTGGCTTTTGACCGCCAGTTTACAGAAGAAGCAGCTGTTCTCCCCTGCCACTCCCAATGTACGCGCCAGGACTTCGAACGCAGGAATTCCCTGGCTGATGCGACGAAAGATATTTCCGGTACACATACTCCGGTATTAATTCTGATGGGCCAGGATGACCGGAATGTAGACGCTGATGAAACAGCCGCGGTCTGGGCCAAAGCACTACCAGCGGGCACTCCCCGCTGTATCAGGCAGTTGCCGGGGGCAACTCACGGACTTTTACGAAGCGAATGGTTTGATTATCAGCTTGCTTCTCAGTGGCCTTTGTGGAAACAGGGACTTTTTCTGCTGTCAGGGAGATACTCATATTCGCCCGGGGCGCTCAGGACTGTCTCATCATGGATCCTGAATCAGAACTGTGTGGACTGAACTGCATTCTTATTACGTGCCGAAAGCCAGTTCTTCATCGAAGAGCAGGGACCGAGGTGACTTACCGTCAGAGTGCTACGGTTTCGCTGAACTGAGTTTAAGTCAGGCAACAAAACTATATTGGATACCACACAAACTAAATTAACAGACACTTCAAGCACTTTCAGGAATCGCTTCACAAGTTTCTTGATCCTTAGCTGCATTCAGCAATACTGTATATAAACACAGTATATCGGGATCAACATCATGCAGCTCATTCGACCAACTGAGGCTTCTCAACCAGTCATGCTTCCTCTCTTCTCTGAGAAAGTGCCCTGTGGCTTTCCGAGCCCAGCGCAGGACTATGTCGAGGACAGACTGGATCTCAACAAATTGCTGATAAGACATCCGAGTGCCACTTACTTCATAAAAGTTAGCGGGGAGTCTATGCATGGCGCCGGCATCAGTGATGGGGATCTTTTAGTGGTTGATCGCTCGCTTTCAGCCGTACATGGCGATATTGTTATTGCTGCTGTTTCAGGTGAATTCACCGTGAAAGAACTTCGTACTCATCCTTATCTACAGCTAGTACCTCACAACGATGATTATTCTTCGATTTCATTTCAAAATGCAGAAGAATTAGAAATATTCGGAGTGGTCATTTTTAGTATTAAGGCGCATAAATAATTATGTTCGCTCTCATCGACGTAAATAGTTTTTATACTTCTTGCGAAACTGTTTTTCGGCCAGACTTGCAGGGGAAGCCTGTTGTCGTCGTTTCCAATAATGATGGCTGTATTATTTCTCGCTCAGCCGAGGCAAAATCCCTTGGTATTAAAATGGGTGAGCCATTTTTTAAAATAAAAAACAATACATATAGCTCCAGGGTTTATGTATTCAGTTCTAATTATGCACTTTATGCCGATCTAAGTGAGCGAGTTATGCAGACGCTAACTGAAATGTCTCCTTCGATCGAAGTTTACTCAATAGACGAAGCCTTCGTTAATTTATCTGGGGTAATAAATTGCATGCCCCTAAATTGCTTCGGTCATGAAATGAAAAATAGAGTATTTAAAAATACAGGATTAACTGTGGGGGTTGGTATTGCACAAACAAAGACATTAGCAAAGTTAGCTAACCATGCAGCCAAGAAATGGCGTGGCACTGGTGGCATTGTCGACTTATCGAATATTGAACGTCAGCGCAGGCTACTGGCAATTATCTCTGTTGAGGATGTCTGGGGTATTGGCCGGAGAATTAGTAAGAAACTTAATTCAATGGGTATTAATACAGCACTTGACCTGGCTGAAAGCTCATTATGGGTAATAAGAAAACACTTCAATGTTGTTCTCGAAAGGACTGTTCGTGAACTTCGAGGTGAACAATGTCTTGAACCGGAAGAGTTTGCACCAGAAAAACAACAGATCATCTGCAGTAGATCTTTTGGCAACCGCATAACTCAGTATTCGGATATGCATCAAGCCATTTGTGACTATGCTGAGCGAGCATCAGAAAAACTACGTAGTGAGCGCCAGTTCTGCCGTTTCGTTAGTGTTTTCCTTCATACCAGCCCACACGCACATAATGAAACATACTATGGAAATCAAGCATCCATGAAGCTACTGACCCCTTCTAATGATACTCGTGACATTATAAATTCGGCCACAAACTCCCTGAAGAGAATATGGGTTGATGGCCATCAATATATGAAGGCTGGCGTTATGTTGGCTGATTTTTTCAGTAATGGAGTAGCGCAGCTAAATTTATTTGACGATAACGCTCCACGAAAAAACAGTGCAGCGTTAATGGAGGCTATCGATAAATTAAATAACTCCGGGAAAGGAAAGATCTGGTTTGCAGGACAGGGTATTGAAAAAAACTGGGCGATGAAACGGGAGATGCTTTCTCCCGCTTACACAACCCGATATTCAGACTTACCAGTGGCGAGGTGAAATTATTCATGCAAGCCACGAGGAAAGGAAACAGCCTCTGATGAATGCCACTCACGTTCGCCACGCTCACGAAAATCAGCGCCAGCGTCTTCGATGACTTGCTGACTTAAGGTCGGTGAAAACAGTCCGGCTATCACCCGGACTGTTTTCAAACCTGGCGGGGGAATATCAGCTGATATCTGTGCCGTTCGTCTCGATCACTTTCTGATACCAGTGGAACGATTTCTTCCTGTAACGGTTACCGGTGCCGGAAATCTTATCGTCGAGGTCGACATAAATCAGACCGTAGCGTTTACTCATCTCACCGGTAGACATACTCACCAGATCAATACATCCCCACGGGGTATAACCCATCAGTTCCACGCCGTCGTCAATGGCTTCAGCCATCGCCTGAATATGCTGGCGCAGATAGTTGATACGGTAATCATCGGCAATAAAGTGGTTTTCATCCGGCTTATCGACGGCGCCCAGCCCGTTCTCGACAATAAACAACGGCTTTTCATAGCGATCGTACAGTTGATTGAGGGCAATACGCAGGCCGACCGGATCGATTTCCCAGCCCCATTCACTGGCTTCGAGGAACGGATTGCGCGCGCCGCCAAGCAAGTTGCCCTGCGCCGAAACCGCGTCAGGATTGGTTTTGTTGATGGTTGAAGACATGTAGTAGCTGAAACCAATGTAATCCACCGTATGTTCTTTAATCAGCGCTAAATCACCCGGCTGAATATCCAGTTCAACACCCTGAGACTTCCACAAACTTTTGGCGTAATACGGATATTTACCACCGGCCTGCACGTCGGCGCAGTAGAAATTAAACGCCTGCGTCTCTTTCAGGGTTTCCAGTTGATTAACCGGATTACAGTCATAAGCGTAGTTGGTGGCAAACAGGATCATGCAACCAATCTGAATCTGTGCGTTGGTTTCATGGGCGATTTTGACCGCCAGACTGCTGGCGACAAACTGGTTATGCCACGCCTGGAATTTCGCCTGCGCCTCAAGTGCGCCGGTTTTTACCGTCAGCCCCTGACTCATGATCGGGAAATGCGCCGCGCTGTTGATCTCGTTGAAAGTCATCCAGTACTTCACTTTATGCCCAAAGCGGGTCAGCACCGTGCGGGCAAAACGCTCAAAGTGACCAATCAGTTCACGGTTTTTCCAGCCGCCAAACGCGGTAGCCAGATGGAGCGGCATCTCATAATGGGAAATGGTGATCACCGGTTCGATGCCGTGCGCAATACAGGCATCAATCACCTGATCATAATGCTTCAGCCCCGCTTCGTTAGGTTCCTGCTCAATACCGTTCGGGTAGATGCGGGTCCAGGCGATAGAAAAGCGGTAACATTTGAATCCCATTTCCGCGAACAGCGCGATATCTTCCTGAAAGCGATGATAGTGATCGATGCCTTTATGATTGGGATACGTGTAGTTTGCAGTATCAAGGGTGAAATCAAACTCCGGTGAGGAAACGATGTTCAGACGCGCTTTGCCACCCGGAATCGCATCGACAATCGACAGCCCTTTGCCATCCTGATCGTAAGCACCTTCAACCTGATTGGCCGCCGTTGCCCCGCCCCACATAAAGCCTTGCGGAAACTTACCTTTCATAAAAACTCCCTGAATGTGTTGATTGATCCCTCGGATCATTTAGCAAATGAATAATTTACCTGTCAAAACACGGCTCTGCCACAAAAGTTACGCCGATGCCCGGGCTTTCAGGCATAACCGGTGCAGTGATCTAAATCACAGATTTTGCTGCATTAATCGCTCCCTGAACCGCTTATTCCGCGTAATAACCGCTTATCTCCCTCTGTGACCGCTTACCAAGTTTCCCCCCTGCGCGCCTGCGAATTTGGCACCCTATGCGGGCAGTAAAGTGTGTAACAAAACAGGTCCCTGCCTCTCTGAAAGCGGTCCTTAATAAAGAAAACAGAGACGGGTATTTCGTGAGTCTTTTAAAATAACCGGGTTATTTATGAATAAAAAAGCATTATTCAAGCACATACCGTGGATGATTGTGGCTCTCCTCGGTGCCTGCTGTCTGGGTGTGGTTGCCCTGCGGCGGGGTGAACATATCAGCGCCTTATGGATAGTCGTGGCCTCTGTCTCGGTTTATCTGGTGGCCTATCGCTATTACAGCCTGTATATCGCGCAAAAGGTCATGAAACTCGACCCTTCGCGCTCGACGCCTGCGGTAATCAACAATGACGGCCTGAACTATGTGCCGACCAACCGCAACGTACTGTTCGGCCACCATTTTGCCGCTATCGCCGGGGCGGGTCCGTTAGTCGGACCTGTGCTCGCCGCGCAAATGGGGTATCTGCCGGGCGTTCTGTGGTTGCTGGCCGGTGTGGTTCTGGCCGGTGCGGTGCAGGACTTCATGGTGCTGTTCATCTCTTCACGCCGTAACGGCGCGTCCCTGGGCGAGATGATCAAAGAAGAGATGGGGCCGGTGCCGGGCACTATCGCCCTGTTCGGCTGTTTCCTGATCATGATTATTATTCTGGCGGTGCTGGCCTTAATCGTGGTGAAAGCACTGGCTGAAAGCCCGTGGGGCGTGTTTACCGTGTGTTCTACGGTGCCGATTGCCCTGTTTATGGGCATCTACATGCGCTTTATCCGCCCGGGTCGCGTGGGTGAGATCTCGGTGATTGGCGTGATCCTGCTTGTCGCGGCTATCTGGTTCGGTGGCGTTATCGCCAGCGATCCTTACTGGGGTCCGGCGCTGACCTTCAAAGACACCACCATTACCTTTACCCTGATTGGTTATGCGTTTGTCTCCGCTCTGTTGCCGGTGTGGCTGATTCTGGCGCCGCGTGATTATCTGGCAACGTTCCTGAAAATCGGCGTTATCGTCGGGCTGGCGATCGGTATCGTGATCCTCAATCCGGAACTGAAAATGCCTGCCCTGACCCAGTACATCGACGGCACAGGTCCGTTGTGGAAAGGTGCGCTGTTCCCGTTCCTGTTTATTACCATCGCCTGCGGTGCGGTGTCTGGTTTCCACGCACTGATCGCCTCCGGCACCACGCCTAAACTGCTGGCCTGCGAAACCGATGCACGGTTTATCGGTTACGGCGCAATGCTGATGGAATCCTTCGTGGCAGTGATGGCGCTGGTCGCGGCATCAATCATCGAGCCGGGTTTGTACTTCGCCATGAATACCCCGCCAGCCGGTCTGGGCATCACCATGCCAAACCTGCACGAACTGGGCGGTGATCATGCGCCGATGATTCTGGCGCAACTGAAAGACGTCACGGCGCACGCTGCAGCAACCGTCAGTTCATGGGGATTTGTGATCTCGCCTGAGCAGATTATGCAAACGGCGAAAGACATCGGCGAACCCTCAGTGCTGAACCGCGCAGGTGGTGCACCCACGCTGGCCGTCGGGATTGCGCACGTGTTCCACAAAATTATGCCGCTGGCCGATATGGGCTTCTGGTATCACTTCGGCATTCTGTTTGAAGCGCTGTTCATCCTGACCGCACTGGATGCGGGCACCCGTTCCGGCCGCTTTATGTTGCAGGATCTGCTGGGTAACTTTATCCCGTTCCTGAAAAAAACCGATTCACTGATCGCCGGGATTATCGGCACCGCAGGCTGTGTCGGGCTGTGGGGTTATCTGCTGTATCAGGGCGTGGTCGATCCGCTGGGTGGCGTGAAAAGTCTGTGGCCGCTGTTCGGTATCTCAAACCAGATGCTGGCCGCCGTCGCGCTGATCCTCGCCACCGTCGTTCTGGTGAAAATGAAACGTACGAAGTACATCTGGGTCACCATGCTGCCAGCCATCTGGCTGCTTATCTGCACCACCTGGGCGCTGGGTCTGAAACTGTTCAGCACCAATGCACAGATGGAAGGCTTCTTCTACATGGCCGGTCAGTATAAAGAACGCATTGCCACTGGCGGCGCGAACCTGACACCAGAACAAGTCAGCAATATGCACCATATTGTCATCAACAACTACACCAACGCCGGGCTGAGTGTTCTGTTCCTGATTGTGGTGTACAGCATCATTTTCTACGGTATCCGCGCCTGCCTGCAGGCACGTAAAACCGACAAACGTACCGATAAGGAAACGCCTTATGTGCCGGTTCCTGCGGAAGGGATAAAAATCGCCTCCGGGCACTGACCGTTTACCTCAAAGCCCCGCACCCGCGGGGCTTTTCAGCATAAATTCAAAGGAGTACGTATGTTTGACAACTTAGGTGCGGCGAAGAAATACCTCGGTCAGGCCGCACGTATGCTGGTGGGCATACCGGATTACGACACCTACGTCCTGCATATGCAGACCAACCACCCGGATACGCCGCCAATGACCTACGAGGAGTTTTTCCGCGAGCGTCAGCAGGCGCGTTACGGCGGAGATGGTAAAGGCGGAATGCGCTGTTGTTAAGGGGAATAAAATTATGACGCCAATTGCAGTGACAGTATTAACAGGCTTCCTGGGTGCCGGGAAAACCACGCTTTTACGCCAGATCTTGCATACCCAGCACGAGATGAAAATTGCGGTGATCGAGAATGAATTTGGCGAGATGCCCATCGATAACCAGCTGATTGGCGACCGTGCCACACGGATCACCACTTTATCCAACGGCTGCATCTGCTGTACCCGTTCGGGCGAGCTGGAATCGGCGCTGCTGGATTTGCTCGACAGCGTAGATAAAGGCGAGGTGCAGTTTGACCGGCTGATAATCGAATGCACCGGCATGGCCGATCCCGGCCCGATCCTTCAGGCGTTTTTCGCGCATGAAGTCATCTGTGAAAGATATGTGTTAGATGGCGTTATCACGCTGGTGGATGCCGTGCATGCCATGTCTCAGTTGGATCAGTTCCCGCTGGCGCAGTCGCAGATTGGTTATGCCGACCGCATCCTGCTGACTAAAACTGATGTGTCCGGTGAATGTTCTGAGCTGACGGAGCGGCTGCAACGCATTAATGCCCGTGCACCGGTTTATAAAACAGTTCAGGGGGATATCGATCCGGCGCTGCTGTTTGATACCCGCGGATTTATGCTGGAGGAAGACGTGGTCGCCGCCAGACCGCTGTTCCATCGCCTCGCGCCACAGCAAAACACCGTTTCCTCGATTGTGGTAGAACTGGATTATCCGGTGGCGCTGACCGCGATATCGAAGGTGATGGAAGAACTGCTGGCCAGTTTTGCCGATAACCTGATGCGTTATAAAGGGATGTTATGGATAGCCGATCACCCGTGCCGCCTGCTGTTTCAGGGCGTACAGCGCCTCTACAGCGCCGACTGGGATCGCGAGTGGCTGCCGGACGAAACGCCGCGCAGTGCGTTAGTTTTCATTGGCATGCAGTTGCCCGAAACCGAAATCCGCGCGGCCTTTGCCCGGCTGCGTCCGGCCAGCCCTGTCTGACCCATGTGTCCAAAAGAAAAGCGGCGGGGTTTACAGCCCCACCGTCTCTTTCAGTGATTTCAGATAGCGGCGGCTGACCGGCACAATCTGACCATCACGCAGCAGCAGTTCCGCCTGGTTCTTATCCTCCAGACGGATCTCCTTCAGATAATCCATATTCACCAGATATTGCCGGTGACAACGTAACAACGGCGTACGAACTTCCAGCGTGCGCAGGGTCAGTTCGGTGAATGTCTCTTTGCCGTCCTGTCCGGTGACATACACCCCGCCGACCCGGCTGCTGACAAAAGCCACATCTTCAAGCTGCAACAACCAGATACGGTTACTGCTGATACAGGGGATAAACTTCAGCGGCTGCTGATATTGCGGTAACTGTGAGACATCCTGCTCCTGATAGCCCAGTCGTAATCTCGCCAGCGTTTTCTGAAGCCGCGCCGCCTGGATGGGTTTGAGTAAGTAGTCAAACGCGCACTGTTCAAACGCCTGCACCGCATATTCCTCGAACGCGGTGAGGAAAACGATGTGCGGGCGATGTTGCTGATCGAGCATACCGACCATTTCCAGCCCGCTGATGCGCGGCATCTGAATATCGAGAAAGACAATGTCAGGACGGATTTTGTGGATCACGCCAATCGCTTCAATGGCGTTGGTACATTCACCGACAATTTCAATATCGCTTTCATCCTGAAGCTGTAAGCGTAAATTTTCCAGCGCCAGCGGCTCATCATCGACAATCAGCACTCTTAACATGGCGCACCCTCCGCAGGCAGCCGTAACGTGACGCGGGTGAAATCATCCGGTTTACAACTGACCGTAATGCCATAATCATCGCCAAAGCGCGCCCGCAGACGTTTATCGACCAGGCTCATACCTAACCCGTCGCTGCTTTCTTCCGGCTGATATAACCCGGCGTTATCTTCCACTTCGATGATCACCATTTCGCCCTCACTGTAAGCGCGGATCACAATATTGCCATTGCTCAGCAACTGAGAAGTGCCATGTTTGATGGCATTTTCCACTAACGGTTGCAGGGTGAAAGCAGGCAGGCTCTGATCAGAAAAGGCCTCCGGCACCTGTAAATCCACCTTCAGTTGCGTCGGAAATCTTGCCAGCTCGATTTGCAGATAGGCATTCACATGCTCCAGTTCATCCGCCAGCGTAACGACTTCAGAAGAGCGTTTGAGATTCTTGCGAAAGAAGGTCGACAGGTACTGCACCAGTTGACCGGCTTTATCACTGTCGTGGCGGATCACCGCCATTAACGTATTGAGGGCGTTGAATAAGAAATGCGGATTAACCTGAGCATGCAACAGCTTGATTTCAGACTGTGCCAGCAACGCTTTTTGTTGCTCAAATTTACCGGCGAGGATCTGCGCCGACAGCAACTGGGCAATCCCCTCGCCCAATGTGCGGTTGATGGAGCTGAACAGACGGTTGCGAACTTCATACAATTTGATCGTGCCAATCACCCGCTGATTTTCACCCCGCAGCGGGATCACCAGGGTTGAACCCAGCTTGCAGCTGGGATGCAGTGAACAGCGGTAAGGCATCTCGTTGCCGTCGGCATACACCACTTCATCGTTCTCGATAGCACGCCAGGTATATTGTGATGCGATGGGTTTGCCCACCAGATGGTGATCGTCGCCGATACCGGTAAAGGCCAGCAATTTCTCACGATCGGTAATCGCCACAGCCCCGATATCCAGCTCTTTCAGCAGCACCTGTGCCACTTTCATGCTGTTCTCTTCGTTGAACCCGCGTCGCAAAATGCCTTCTGTCGAGGCGGCCACTTTCAGCGCGGTGGCCGAAAACGCCGAGGTATATTTTTCGAACATTGCCCGCTTATCCAGCAGGATACGCATAAACATCGCGGCCCCGAGGGTATTCGTCACCATCATCGGTGCGGCAATGCTGCCGACCAGATTAAGCGCATCGTGAAACGGGCGGGCAATAAGCAGGATGATTAGCATTTGCAGTATTTCTGCAACAAAGGTGACACCGGCCGCTACCAGCGGATTAAATAACTTATCGATACGTCCACGCTTGATCAAAACACTGTGTACCAGACCCCCTAATAATCCCTCGGCGATGGTTGAAATCATGCAGCTCAGCGCCGTCATACCGCCCATCGAATAACGGTGGATCCCGCCGGTCAGCCCCACTAACCCCCCGACCACCGGGCCGCCGAGCAACCCGCCCATCACGGCGCCAATCGCGCGGGTATTGGCAATAGAGTCCTCGATATGCAGGCCAAAGTAGGTTCCCATAATGCAAAAAATGGAAAATGTGATGTAACACAATAACTTATGTGGCAGCCGAACCGACACCTGAACCAGCGGAATAAATAACCGCGTTTTACTCATCAGCCAGGCAATCACCAAAAACACGCACATTTGTTGTAACAGCAGCAATATCAAATTGAATTCGTACATTCCCGGGCATCCAAAATACGACAAGCTGAAAATATATCGTGCTCAGATAAAATTTACCTTGAACCCGCCAGAAGAATGGGAATATTTTTATTGACGAATTAAATTTAATATTCTTCTAAATGAAATATCAGAAAACTATTTAAAGATGCCGTTCAGCAAACGGTAATATGTATTATGCAGCCACCGCGACCCGCTATTAATGAATCAGAAAGTCGCATGCCTCTTCGATAAAATCATGACTGACTGCTATTGATATCCCCCGCCTTAGCAGATCTCTGCATCAGCCGGCTCAGTATCAGACAGAAAGCCTCACTTGCAGGGTTATAGCGGTGTTCGTTCACACGTAGCAGACAATCCACCGACGGCAAC
This sequence comes from Rahnella sp. NRRL B-41462, assembly GCF_003263525.1. Taxonomy (NCBI): domain Bacteria; kingdom Pseudomonadati; phylum Pseudomonadota; class Gammaproteobacteria; order Enterobacterales; family Yersiniaceae; genus Rahnella; species Rahnella sp. NRRL B-41462. Next base: position 109,201 of record NZ_JYDF01000014.1, read on the forward strand.
GGCATCCTCTGTTCAAGTTCGCAAAGATCGCTAACCGGTTTTGCGATGCTGAATTCATTCATTATTCCCACCCCAAGGCCTGCATTTATCGCCGCAAGCATACCTGCCACTGAAGGGCACTCCAGCATCACCATAAAGGTAATATCAGCCTGATTCAGTTTCTCCTCAGCCATACGGCGATAAAAACAATCTGTCCCCCAGGTGATCAGTTTAAGGCGATTACCGGATGCATACCGCCACGAAGGAGGTGCACACCAGTATAATTTTTCTGTCCAGAGTACCTTGTCTTCGCCGCTGGCCATGCCCGTGAAATCCTGGTGTAAAATGATGTCCAGTCCCCCCTCAGAAAAATGCTGACGCAGGAGATGGCTTTGCTCAACAACCAGCTGGACATCCACCTCAGGATGATGGTGAGTGAACAGAGCAATAACTGAACATACTTCTGTCAGAGAAATGTGTTCAGTTACCCCAACACGGAGCTTTCCGCGCAATGCCGAAGGTGAAAAATAGGCCACAGCGTTATCGTGTTCGCTGAGTATTTTCACCGCATGCTGGAGTAACACGCTGCCCTTTTCAGTCGGGCAGGCTTTCCCTGCGTGACGTGTCAGGAGCTGACACTGAAGCTGATCTTCAAGTCGCCTGAGTTTCCAGCTCACAGCAGACTGACTCAGGCTGAGGAGTGAAGCCGTTTTGCTCATACTGCCGGTTTGAACGACGGTTCTGAACACCCTGAGCGAATCAACGGAGAGGCGTTTATTCATTTTATTATGACAAAAGTGGGTTACCAGAGGGAAAGAATGTCACTGGCGTCATATTCAGTCAACGGATAGCCTGCTCAGACTGAATAAAAGCGGAGCAAACTATGCCAGGTTGTAATCCATTACTGACTCAACACGTTGTGATAAAGGGTTGTCGCATTGCGACGGGGGTCCACGGCTCAGGCACGCCACTGATTCTGGTTCATGGCACGCCTGCGCATTCTGTCATCTGGCAGACACTCGTCCCGATATTTGTCGACGCAGGCTTTCGTGTTCATCTGTATGACCTTCCAGGGTTCGGCGCATCCGAACGCCCGGTGAAAACGGATACATCGGTAGCCTCACAGGTGACTTTTCTGCTACGACTGCTTGAATACTGGCAACTGGATAAAGCACACTTTTTGGGTCACGACATCGGTGGGGCAATTTCACTTCGGCTGGCATTCGATTACCCGGACCGCCTCCAGACACTCACCCTCGCCGATATTCCAAGCTACGACTCCTGGCCATCGCCTACATGGAAAGACATGCGGGATAATTATGCGGAATATGCATTGATACCGGCCAGCCAACATTGTATTGCGATGTCACGCCAGCTAAAGATGGCCGTTTTTAAAAAGGAAGTGATGACAGGGGAACGGCTGGAGAGTTATCTCGCGCCACTTTGTGGCGTGGTGGAGCAGGCCTCATTTTATCAGCATCAGGTCGCTCACTATAATTCCTGTTACACGGCAGACTTTGCGGAGAAGCTCCCTCTTCTGAATCTGCCCGTACAGATCTTATGGGGGAAAGAAGATGAATGGCAGCCCGTTGAATATAGCCAGCGTCTGCAACGCGATATTTCGTCTTCCACGCTGCATATCTATGAGCAGGCCGGACACTTTTTGATGGAAGATGCTCCACTGCCTGTAGCCAGACAGGTAGTCGAATTTATTAACAAAAATGAGGTGAGGTAACACTATGGTTCTGATCGGAATGCTGGATTCGCCCTATGTCAGACGCGTGGCTATCTGTATGAAAGTGTTGGGTATTGATTTCGAACATCGTCCGCTCTCGGTGTTTGCCGATTTTGAGACACTGGTGAAAATTAACCCGGCGGTCAAAGTCCCCACGCTTATCACGCAAGACAATCAGGTACTGATGGACTCAACCTTAATCATCAGCTATCTGGAGAAACTGTCCACCCGCTCTCTTGGCAATCCCCCCGAGTCCGGGCCGGAAGGCCTGCGGGAATTATGCCTCACGGGACTTGCTCTGACAGCCTGTGAAAAAGCGGTGCAACTCGTTTACGAACGACGCCTCAGGCCGGAGGAAAAGCAACATCAGCCCTGGGTTGATCGGGTGACCCGACAGCTCCGGGGGACATGGCAAATGCTTGATGACAGCCTGCAGGAAAGCGCCCCTGATATACTGACTGTAGCCGGTATCAGCATCGCCGTTGCCTGGAGTTTTACGGTATCGATGCTGCCAGATATCATGAACGCCGACCAGTATGCGCAAGCGAACAGCTTCACACAGCGGGCCGAACAGCGACCGCAATTTCTGGCAACACCCAGGGTGTAAGTACACCGATCCCTTTCAAAGAGAGCAAATGGATTGAAAGGGATCGATTAACAGGAAAATCCACGATCAGTGTGGTTTCTCACTGGCCGATAACGCAAAGGTTCCCACCGGCATGACAGGCAGGTATTTTTTATAATAATCGTGATAGTTTTTCACCGGATCAATATCCCTGAATAAATCAGGATAAAGGGACTTGGCGATAAACTGCACCATGGTGAAATCCACCAGCGTCCGTGATGCCCCCTGATAAACCCCGAAGAGTTTGTCGTTTTTAATTGCCGGTAATGAACTCCAGCCGTCACGGTGAGCAAATCCGTTGAGTTTTGCTCTTGCTGTGGCTTCATTGACCCCGATGCCCATTTCTAACGCCGTATCGACTTTATTGTTCTCCCTGCCGGAAATAAAAATGACATCCGGTTTGGCAACCAGCAACTGCTCAGGGTTAATTTCGCCCCACTGTTTAACGAAAGGTGCCGCAATATTTTCACCACCTGCGAGACGCAGCATCACACCCCACATATTTTCACCATAGGTAAATGAATACTCCGCCGGACCTTTATTGCCAAACTCAATATAGACTTTTGGCTTCGGCAGATTCGCCTGTCTGATCCTGTCTTCAATCAGCGTGATGTTATTTTTATAAAGCCGGGCAAGCTCATTCGCGCGATCAGTCTGGCCGGTTAATATCCCGATAATTTCCGTGGATTTCACATGATTTTCCACCGTCTGATCATTGTAATCGAGCACGACAACCGGGATATTCAGGCTCTGAAGCTGCGTGACTTCATACTTCAGGGCGGCGTACTGCCAGCTGGCTAAAATAACCACATCCGGTTTCAGGCTAATCACTTTTTCCAGCGACACGTTGTGCAGGTCGATTTCGCCGATATCCGGAATGTTGGCGATGGACGGACGGTATTTAATATACATATCCCAGTTCGCAGGGACTTTGCCATGCCAGGCTTCGCGGGAGATACCGACAATATGATCAAATGCCTGTTCACCACCGACCGCCATATAATCTTCAAAATAGAAACCTAATACCGCTCTTTTCACCGGGGTTTCTAAGGTTATTTTATTTCCCAGAACATCAGTCAGTGTCGTTGTTGCGGCACCGGACTGTCCGGTGATGACGACTGACAGCATAAAAAGCAAACCATGAAGTAACTTCATTTAATTCCCTTAGGTATTGTGTGATTATTATCTGAGGCTGAAAATTATTTTTATAGCAACCGGTTTATTGCACGGTTTATTTAACTTAAGTCGCCGTAACCCGGTAATGCCGCCATGCCCTCATCGCGGCGGGATATTATACGTTTGGTCGGCTGCATCAGTACAGTCACAACTGCATGTTGCCGCAGGTCGGGCAAAAGGGAGCGCCTGAGATGAGTTCGGGTGATAACTGTTAATATGAAGCGGAAAACGCTTCTCAGATGCTGAGCTATAATTAAAATTTACTGATGAGAAGGATACTTATATGGCTCCAGTCGCGAGTATATCAGGTGGCGTAATATTTATTATCATTGGCATCGTGATGCTGTGGTTATTAATCAAGGCTTATAAAGCCAATCAGAACAAGAAGTTCTTCACGCCGAGCAAATGCATGCTGCTCATCGGGACCCTCGTCTCTTTCATTATCTCTCTGGTTTTTTTCACCTCCTCTTCCTGATGCCAGCATAATTTTTCCGTGAATGCCCCGGCCTCTGTGCCGGGGTTTAATATCCCACAGGATCGCCCTCTTTTTCATCCTCGACTATGATTATTATTCGTTGGCTAACGGCCGGTTAACGCGACTATTTTGCGAGGTAAAGTGATGCAACGCGATGCATTGACGACAAGCTGGGGGGCCAGTTTCATTTCCGCCGGGACAGTTCGCTTTCGGGTCCGGGCGCCGGGTCAGGCCAACATGACGCTGAGACTTTCCGGCGAAGACAGAGAAATGCAGCCGACGGAAAACGGCTGGTTCGAGTTTGTGGCAACCGGTGTTTCTGCCGGTCAGGAGTACCAGTTTATTCTGGCCGATGGCATGCCGGTTCCTGATCCTGCCTCGCGCGCCCAGCTGGCAGGCGTCAACGGTCCTTCCCTGGTCACCTCATCATCGGGCTATGCATGGCGAAATCACCACTGGAAAGGCCGCCCGTGGGAAGAAACCGTCGTCTATGAAATGCATATCGGCACCTTCACACCCGAAGGCACTTTCAGCGCCGCGCAGGCAAAACTCGCTTATCTGGCAGAAACCGGCATCACCATGATTGAAGTGCTGCCGCTCTCACAATTTGGGGGGCAACGCGGCTGGGGTTATGACGGTGTTTTGCTGTACGCGCCTCACTCCGCTTATGGCTCGCCGGATGATTTCAAGGCGTTTGTCGATGCGGCGCACGGTGTCGGCATCTCCGTGGTGCTGGACATCGTGCTCAACCACTTTGGTCCGGAAGGCAATTATCTGCCACTGCTCGCGCCGGATTTCTTCGATGCTCAACGCATGACGGCCTGGGGTGCGGGCATCGATTATCAAAACGAAGCGGCCCGCTGCTATATCGTGGAAGCACCGCTGTACTGGCTAAAAGAATACCGGCTTGACGGCCTGCGCTTTGATGCCATCGATCAGATGAAAGACACCTCTTCCCCGCATATTCTGATTGAAATCGCCGAACGAATTCGCGAAGCGATCACCGATCGCCCGGTGCATCTGACCACCGAAGACAGCCGCAACGTCATCTTTTTACACCCGCGTAATGCCGACGGCACCGTGCCACTGTTTACCGCCGAATGGAATGACGATTTCCATAACGCCATCCATGTTCTCAGCACCGGTGAAACCCACGCCTACTATCAGGATTTCGCGCAGAACCCTGAGAAACTGGCGGCACGCGCGTTAGCGGAAGGTTTCGCGTATCAGGGCGAAAAATCACCGCAAACCGCTAAACCGCGCGGTACGGTCAGCCGCAGACAGCCGCCGGTAGCCTTTGTCGATTTCATTCAAAATCACGACCAGATTGGTAACCGTGCGCACGGCGACCGGCTGATCACGCTGGCTGGCGCTGAACGTACGCGCGTTCTGTTCGCCGCCTTATTGTTATCGCCGCATATTCCGCTGATGTTTATGGGCGAAGAATACGGCGAAACCAATCCGTTTCTGTTCTTCACCGATTTTGAAGGTGAGCTGGCGCAGGCGGTTCGCGAGGGGCGCGCCCGTGAATTTGAAGGACACAACGGTTACGGCAACGACGCGGTCCCCGATCCTAACGCTCTCAGCACGTTCGAAAATTCGAAACTTGACTGGCAGAAACTGACACATCCCGAAGGCGAAAACACCCTGGCGCTGACCCGCAAGCTGCTGGCGCTGCGCCGGAAATACATCGTGCCCTTACTGACGCCTGCGAAAGGAGAAGTCGGCCAGATTGTCGAAACCTCAACCGGTTTTCTCGCCGTTAAATGGACATTCCCCCGTGGCACGCTTTCGCTGGTACTCAACGTTGGCCAGGACACGCATCCGCTTCCTGAACTGCCAGGAGAAACGATCTTTGCCTGGCCGCAGGATGCCGCGACGTCGGTGCCCGCTTCCCTTATTGTCCGTTTTGCGCCAGGAGTCTTACTGTGAAAATCCCCACCGCGACTTACCGCATTCAGTTCCGTAATGGACTGAACTTTGACACCGCGACAGGGCTTATCCCCTATTTAAAACAACTTGGGATCAGCCATTTTTATGCTTCCCCGGTGTTTACAGCGACGTCTGGTTCCACGCACGGCTACGATGTTACCAACGCCAACGAAATTGACCCGACGATTGGCGGGCGTGAAGGTTTCGACCGTATGGTACAGGCGCTGAAAGCGGCGGGGATCGGGCTGATCCTCGACATTGTGCCCAATCATATGGCGGCCTCACTTGAGAATATCTGGTGGCGTGACGTCATTGAACATGGCAAAAAGAGCCGTTATGCACGCCATTTTGATATCGACTGGTCGCGTCGCCTGACGCTGCCTTTCCTCGGGGACGCTTTTGAGGATGCGCTGGAAAAAGGCGACATTGTGCTGAAGCCTGATCCCAAAACCGGTCAGCCCGCTTTCGCCTATTTCGATACGTATTATCCCGTTGCGCCCGGCACTCTCACGGCGTCTAAAACAGATGACCTGAGCAAAACAGAACTGGCTGAATTACATGAGCGCCAGCCCTACCGCCTGATGTGCTGGCGTGACGCGCCCCGTGAACTCTCGTACCGGCGCTTTTTCGAAATCACCGGCCTCGCGGGTGTGCGCGTGGAAGACGAGGGGGTTTTCGATGATACGCACCGGCTGATCCTCGAGCTGGTCCGCTCCGGTGTGGCCGATGGCCTGCGGGTCGATCATGTGGATGGTCTTGCCGATCCCAAAGCCTATCTTGAACGCCTGCGGGAGAAGGCCGGGCCGGACTGCTATATCACGGTGGAGAAAATTCTGGGCAAAGGCGAGCGCCTGCCGCCGGACTGGCCGGTCTCCGGCACCACCGGCTATGAGTTCATTGCCTCGCTTTCGGATGTGCTGGTCAACGATGAAAATATCGCGGTGTTTAGTGAGCTTTACGACAGCGTGGTCGGCAAGCCGGTGGACATGCGCAACGAGCTGCGTGCGGCCAAGCTTATGATGGTGGAAAAGAATTTCGAAGGCGAGTACACCACGCTGTGGAAACTGGCGAACAGCATCGCCGGGACCGGGGGCACGATGTATGACGAAAATGATATCCGTACCGCGCTGCGCGAATTACTGATCGCGTTTCCGGTGTACCGCACTTACGGCACGGAACAGGGTATGCCCGCAGAAGACACCGCGCTTTTGCACAAGATCCTGCGCAAGGTCAGCGCCCCGGCCCTTGCCGTTCAGCCTGAAATCCTTGCGTTTCTGGCGCGTATTCTTTGTGGAGAAACCTCTGCGGCGGCGGCATCGCAGGCCGGTTTATTCCGTACCCGCTTTCAGCAACTGACCGGACCGCTGATGGCAAAATCGGTGGAAGACACACTTTTCTTCCGCCAGAACATGGAACTGGCGCTGAACGAAGTCGGCGCTGAACCGTTAATTCGCACCTTCTCCCTCAGCCGCTTCCATACGGAGATGATAAAACGCCGCGAAGAGCAACCGGCGGCGCTTTCCGCGACATCCACGCATGACACCAAACGGGGGGAAGATGCCCGCGCCAGACTGTTTACGCTGACCGAAGCGCCACAAGACTGGGCCGCCTGTGTAAAACGCTGGCACCGGATGAACGAGTCAAAGGTGATTATGCTTCCCGATGGCCCGGCACCGCGCCCTGCGCTGACATGGATGCTGTATCAGGCGCTGGCGGGCGCGTGGCCGGTCACGCTGACGCCGGAAGATGAACAGGGTTTGCAGGAACTCGACGAAAGATTTCAGAGTTTCGTCGAAAAAGCGCTGCGGGAAGCCAAGCTGCGCACCAACTGGGATAACAACAACGAAGACTATGAAAAGGCCGTGCTGGATTACGCGCATCATCTGCTTTCAGCGGAAAACCGGCTATTCCTGCAAGATTTCCATGCGTCGATTCAGCCATTTATCCATGCCGGACTGGTGAACAGCCTGACCCAGACGGTAATCAAACTGATGGCGCCGGGCGTACCGGACATCTATCAGGGCAGCGAGGCGCTGAATTTCAGTCTTGTTGATCCGGATAACCGCCGTCTGCCGGATTTCGCCGGGCTGGCGCGGTTGTTACGACAGGATGATAAAACGGGCCGGGGCCAGGCAGAAAGAAAGCTGAACGGCCAGCTGAAACAATACCTCGTGGCGACGCTCGCCGGGCTTCGCCAGCAAAAACCTGCGCTGTTTCAGCAGGGGGACTATGTTCCGCTCAGTGTGACCGGCCAGCACGCCGAAAACATCATCGCGTTTGCGCGGGTGCACAATGACGATGCGGTGATTGTTGCGGCACCGCGTCTGGTGCTGGGTTTGCCAGCCCGGGGGTTCCCGCAGGCGGAAATTGTACTGCCGCCCCACCTTGCTTACCGGCACTACCGGGATCTGTTCAGCGATAAAGAAATTACGCTGAGCGACCAGCTAGACATGGCTGTCTGGCCGGGCTTCTCCCCGGTCATCCTGATAGCGTCCTCGCCATCTTAACGGTCGCGTTCTGCCTGGGTTTTAACAATCATATTCGGCAATGCCATTTCGATCCCCTGCTCGATCAGCTTTTCAATAATACGAATATTAATTTCCTGCTGAATATCCATGTATTTATTGTAATCGGCAGTATTGACGATATGGACCACTTCGATATTCAGGCGATCGGTACCAAAACCCAGCAAATGTGCGCGGTCGAATTTCGTTTCGCCGACATCAATAATAATTTCCTTTACCATGTCACCGATATTGCGCAGCTTTTCCGGCGGCGTATTAATCGCGACACCAAAATTGAAAACAATGCGGCGGGTTTGCATGCGTTTGTAGTTATGCAGCGTTTGCTGGAGCAGGATGGCATTACCGCAAACAATTTGTTCCCCGCTCAGGCTGCGTATCCGGGTCGTCTTCAGGCCAATATGTTCGACAGTACCGGCAACATCATTGAAAACGACGAAATCGCCAATTTCGAAAGGCTTATCAAAGCCGATAGATAATGACGCGAACACATCGCTGAGAATGGTCTGGATCGCCAGCGCGATAGCGATACCGCCCACGCCCAGACTGGCGACCAGCGCGGTAATGTTCACGCCCACATTCGCCAGTATCGACAGCAGCATCACCGACCACACTACCGCCCGGAAAATCAGCCCGGTGATCACCAGCGTTACCGGATTTTTGTTCATACCGGGCTGACGCATAATATGACGTAACCACGAGACCACCGCCTGATCCAGCCACAATGCCATCTGGAACGCCAGCACCAGAAACCACGCGTGACTGATGGTGTTGTAGAGATTATCGGGCAGATTAACGAACCGCAGGCTGAACAAAAAAGCCGCAATGAAAATGAGCAAATTACTCGTCCGGTTGAGGATCTCGCCCAGAATAAAACGAATCCGGTGGCTGGCCTCATTAACCTCCCCCCAGCGTTTTACGCCCTTGCGCAAAAACGAGACCAGCCAGCTCAGCAGCCAGTATGTGACAAGCGTGACGACACACATCGTCGCGACACCTATCCAGAACACCGGCGCCATCACCAGCGCGATAAAATCAAAGCGTGATAGAAAATTCATCTTCCCTCCCGGAATTAATCACAAACCTCCAGTATAGGAAACAGGTCAGCGCAGGGGTCAGGAATAGGAAAGGTCGGTAGACAACCGGCGTTGCCGCAGAGGTAAAACTTTGCAGACGTCTTAACGTCATCGGTATTTATATTACGTTCTGTCCGGTTTACTATGATTTCTGGCGTGAGCCCGATGTTCTGAAAAACGTTCAACTGAGGTGCTTGATATGAAAAGAGCTTTAGTGATTGGTTATATGTCGTTCGTTTCAATTGCATTGGTCGCCGCGCTGATAATCGGTGCCCGAAACGGATAACAAAGGCCCGGTAAGGTGAGTGATAACGTCTGGGTGAGTGCGGGGCATGAGGCGAAAAGCGTTCTGCCACCCAAAAATATGCGCTCTTTGTGGCACTTTTTTGTCAATGACTTGAACAGGACAGGGGTCTGGGATTACTCTTAGATCAGCTGACGCAAGAGCAGCGGATCGTAAGCACCATACCCTTAAATAGCCCACCCATGAGGTGGGTTCTTTTTTGCCTGTCGCTCAGCATTAAGAATTATCCTGGTCAGAAAGTCATTCAGACGTAAAAAAGCCGGTGATACTTTTGTATCACCGGCTTTTTGCTGCGGGTTAACGCAGAACGAAACTTATGCTTCAGTAATGACTTATGCGTTCAGCAATTGCTGTGCGGTTTTCTCAACCAGCGCCAGCAGGACTTTCACGTCTTCCAGCGTTACTGTCGGGTTCAGCAAGGTCAGCTTCAGACAGGTGACGCCATTATGCTCGGTCACACCGACGTTAGCACGGCCAGACTCCAGCAGCGCATCACCGATTTTCTGGTTCAGCAGTGCAATAGCCGCATCGCTGCTGCCCGCCAGTTGCTCAGGACGATAACGGAACAGAACACTCGCCAGTTGCGGCTTCATCACCAGTTCCAGCGCGGCTTCAGAAGTCACATATTGCGCGACTTCCTGAGCCAGCGTCACACCGTGATCGATGATCGCGGCGTACTGTTTCTGACCTAACGCCTCAAGCCCCATCCACAGTTTCAGCGCATCGAAACGACGGGTGGTTTGCAGGGATTTGGACACCAGATTCGGTACGCCAGCCGCTTCGTCGAACTCAGAGTTCAGGTAAGCCGCCTGATAACGCATCAGCTCGTAATGACGCTCTTCTTTGAGCAGGAATGCGCCGCAGCTGATGGTCTGGAAGAACTGTTTGTGGAAGTCCAGCGTGATGGAATCCACTAACTCAATGCCGTCCAGATAATTGCGGTATTTTTCGGACAGCAATAATGCACCGCCCCATGCCGCATCCACATGCACCCAAATCTGATGCTCTGCCGCCAGTTCAGCAATAGCACGCAGCGGGTCGATAGCCCCCGCATCGGTGGTACCGGCTGTCGCCACAATGGCCAGGATCTGATCGCCACTGGCTTGCGCCTGTGCCACTTTCTCGCGCAAATCGTTGAGATCCATACGGGCAAACTCATCGGTTTTCACCAGCGTGACACACTGATAGCCCAGACCGAGCAGCGCCATGTTCTTCTGCACAGAGAAATGCGCGTTTTCAGAACATAACACTTTAATTTTGCGCAGATTGCCGACCAGCCCATCCTGCTGAATGGAATGCCCCTGACGCGCGAAGAAGGCATCGCGTGCCAGCATCAGCCCCATCAGATTGCTCTGGGTGCCGCCGCTGGTGAACACGCCTGCGTCGCCAGCCTGATAGCCCACCTGAGTACGCAGCCATTCGATCAGCTTCATCTCAATGATGGTTGCTGACGGGCTTTGATCCCAGGAGTCCATACTCTGGTTCGTGGCGTTGATCAGCACTTCCGCCGCCTGGCTGACCACCAGACTCGGGCAATGCAAATGCGCCACACATTGCGGGTGATGCACAGACAGGCTGTCTTTTAAAAAGTACTCAATCGCACGTTCAATCGCGGCCTGGTTACCCAGACCGTTTGGATTGAAGTCCAGCCTGATACGTTCACGCAGCTCAGCAACGGTTTTGCCCTGATACATCTCAGGTTGTTTCAGCCACTGCACAACAGCTTCACTGCTCTGCGCAATGGCCTGCTGGTAGGCTTCAGTGCTTTGCGCTGAGCCTGCCAGAATCGGGTTTAACTCGGACATCAGAATCTCTTACTCCGCTCAGACAGGTTTGATGCCAGCCGCTAACAGCGCCTGCTCAAACTTATCGAGGAAAATACCCAGCTCATCGTTGGTGATCAGCAGGGAAGGCAACAGGCGCAGCACACAACCATTACGGCCACCGCGTTCGAGGATCAGGCCAGCCTGGAAGCATTTTTTCTGCAGCAATGCAGACAATTCACCGTCAGCCGGATAGCAACCCATGTGATCCTGCGCTTCGTCGGGTTTGACGATCTCAATACCGATCATCAGGCCCAGACCACGCACGTGACCGATAACCGGATAGCGTTTCTGCATGTCAGCCAGTTTGGCTTTCAGCCATTCACCCTGCGCTGCCACTTTCTCGGCGATTTTTTCTTCTTTCAGGATTTTCAGCGTGGTCAGGCCGGTGGCCATCGCCAGTTGGTTACCGCGGAAGGTACCGGTATGGTGACCCGGAGCCCAGGCATCGAACTCTTTCTTAATACCCAGAACCGCCAGTGGCAGACCGCCGCCGACCGCTTTGGACATCACGATAATATCCGGCTCAATGCCCGCGTGTTCGAACGCGAACTGTTTGCCGGTACGGCAGAAACCCGCCTGCACTTCGTCGAGGATCAACAGAATGCCGTGTTCCTGAGTCACTTTACGGATGCGCTGCAACCACTCAGCCGGAGCCGGGTTCACGCCGCCTTCGCCCTGAACCGCTTCCAGAATGACAGCCGCAGGTTTGCGAACGCCGCTCTCAACGTCGTTGATCAGGTTTTCGAAGTAATAGGTTAATGCTTTAACGCCAGCGTCACCGCCAATGCCCAGCGGGCAGCGGTACTGGTGCGGGTAAGGCATAAACTGCACTTCCGGCATCATGCCATTAACAGCTTCTTTCGGAGACAGGTTACCGGTCACCGCCAGTGTGGCGTGTGTCATACCGTGGTAGCCACCCGAGAAACTGATGATACCGCTACGGCCGGTGACTTTTTTAGCCAGTTTCATGGCAGCTTCAACAGCGTCAGCACCCGACGGACCGGTGAACTGCAGGCAATACTCTTTGCCCTGTTGTGGCAGTAAAGAAAGCAGATATTCAGAGAACTGATCTTTCAACGGTGTTGTCAGATCCAGTGTATGTAACGGCAAGCCGCTGGTAATGACATTTTGGATGCTTTGCAGCACGTCAGGATGATTATGTCCAAGAGCAAGCGTACCCGCACCGGCCAGGCAATCAAGATATTGATTATTCTCAACATCCGTGATCCAAACGCCATTGGCCTTCGCAATTGCCAGAGGCAACTTACGTGGATAGCTCCGAACATTCGATTCAAATTCAGCTTGTCTTGCCAAATAGGTTTCATTGTTTCCGTTTAATGAATTCGCACCAAAACTGTCAATACGGACTTTATCCGTCATCATATCTCTCCTACAACCGTGTGTTATTAGAACGCCACAATTGAATAAATTTGATTAAGAAAATTACAAGCGTATGAAAAACGCGGCCAATATATGGCTTTTTTGCCCCCACCTCAATAATTTATTTTGTATAGATTTGTTTATTCTTTCCTATAGGAATCAATATGTTGATGATTTAATGAACGATCGTGCTGACTTAACTCCGTTACACGGTCATTAATAAAGCACTAAAAAGCACATCCGTCTTGCAGAACGACGGGTCAACACGCGACATATCAGGCTTAAAATTACACCGTTGTCAGGCATCAATACCCCTGCGGCTACGACGTCGCACCGGAGGTTGATGCCCGGTGAACAGTCTTTCAGGAAAGTTGTTTAATTATAGCCTGCGGCCGTTATATGGGCGATGATATTAAAGTACGGTGCAGTAACTGGCTGAATAGCCGTCAGATATAAATTTTGAAATATATTACACCGCGACATCGGTGCGGTTATTACAGAAATAATACAGAGAATAATGTCCGCCGCGTATATAAACAATCCCTTCGGATATTTCCCTAATTATTCAGCTCATTAACCCGACCTTTGCGGTAGAACTCATATAAGGTGACGTAATCCTGGAACACCTGCGACAAAATCGCATCGGTTTCCGGCGGAAGGATGCTGTTGGTCTGCATCTGATAGCGCGTTCGCACCGCATCAATCCACAGTTTATCAGCCGCCGGACCCGGTTCCTGAACCAGATGAGCCAGCCAGTACACCGTGTTTTTCTTCACCGTCACCACAGGCTCAGGGCAACGGCAGCACCACCAGACCGGTTGCAGTATTTTGGAAAATAAAACGCCGCTGACTGATTGCCAGACCGAAGAGGTCAACGGTAGCGGAACCCACGCGCGCTGCCAGTGCGTAGCCTGTCCCGTCAGCAATGACATCATGAGCGCCTGCGCAGATCCTGAAAACGGCCTGGACATTCTATTCCCTTCTCTTGTTTCTAAAATAACCCATATCTGCCCGTTACACGGCAATCAAAAAGGGCTCTTGCGGGCCCTTTTCTTTGTCCTTTTCAATGTAAATCAATAACCCTGCGTCACAATCTTCGCGGCAGAAGCCAGCACATCGCGGCGGGATTTCGCGTCTTTCTGCGGCTGGGTGAAATAGGTAATCAGGATCAGTGGTGCCTTATTATCCGGCCAGATCACCGCAATATCATTGGTTGTGCCGTAATCGCCGCTGCCGGTTTTATCGCCGACCACCCAGGTCGCAGGCAGCCCCGCACGGATACTCATCGCGCCGGTCGTGTTGCCTTTCATCCATTCCACCAGTTGCGCGCGTTGCGGTTCAGCCAGCGCGCTGCCCAGCGTGACGTGTTGCAGACTCAGAGCCATCGCACGCGGTGAAGTGGTGTCGCGGTCATCCCCCGGAATGGCGGTGTTCAGCGTTGGTTCAGTGCGGTCCAGCCGGAACGTTTTATCGCCGAGCGTACGGGCGTATTCCGTGACTTTCTGCGGGCCACCAAGCTGCTCAATCAGTTTATTCATGGCGGTATTATCGCTGTACTGCAAGGCGGCGGCAGCCAGTTCGCCTACCGTCATGCCGGTATCGAGATGCTTTTCGGTGATCGGGTTATAATTTACCAGATCAGATTTTTTGAGGCTGACGCGGCGGTTCAGCAACTCCGTTTGCGTTTCGCTCTGTTTAAGAATGGCTGACGCGGCCATGAACTTGCTGGTGCTGCACATGGCAAAACGTTCATCAGCGCGGTAAGCAATCTGGGAATTGTCTTCAGTATTAATCAGCATCACACCAAGACGACCGCCGCTGTCTTTTTCCAGCGCCGCAAGTTGCTGCTGCACAGACGTCATTTTTGTCGCCGTTTGCGCCCATGACACCGCACTGAATGCGAGCATTGGCACTACAGCCGCCGCCATCAGCACAGTTTTACGCAGGGTATTTTTCATCATCAAAGCCTTCTCCTTTATATTGGCGAAGGGATTATGGCAAAAGCTGAGGCAGAAAGTAAAAAACCCGACAGAAATTGTCAGGTTTTAAACATGAAACGGAAAACTTTGAGAAACTAACAGGAGATTTAGAACGTTTCCCAGTTGCCCTGATCAGCGGCCGGAACCGGCTGACGGTTTGACAGCAAGGCGGGAGATTTTGTCTGCCCGGCTTTACGCACCGCCGCCGTTGCCGAACCGGCGCTGACTTTAAAGATACTGATCGCCTGGGATAAACGCTCAGCCTGCTCATTGAGCGAGTATGCCGCCGACGAAGCTTCCTGCACTAATGCGGCGTTCTGCTGGGTGACTTCATCCATCTGAGTGATGGCTTTGTTGATCTCTTCAATGCCGGTGCTTTGTTCGTTACTGGCAATCGCAATTTCGCCCACGATGTCAGTCACATTTTTTACGCTGGACACCACTTCCGCCATGGTAGCCCCGGCTTTGGCAACCAGTTGCGTGCCGTTATCCACTTTCGCCACCGAGTCGTCGATCAGCACTTTGATCTCTTTCGCGGCACTGGCAGAACGTTGCGCCAGATTGCGCACTTCGGAAGCCACGACAGCAAATCCACGGCCCTGCTCACCGGCACGCGCCGCTTCAACGGCGGCGTTCAACGCCAGAATGTTGGTCTGGAAAGCAATGCCGTCAATCACTGCAATGATATCGACGATTTTACGCGAGGAAGTGTTGATACCTTCCATTGTATTCACCACTTCGCCCACCACTTCGCCACCCTGCACCGCCACGCGGGAAGCCTGCGCGGCCAGCAGATTAGCCTGACGCGCGTTATCAGCGTTCTGCTTCACGGTGGCGGTCATCTGCTCCATCGCCGACGCAGTTTCTTCCAGCGAACTGGCCTGCTGTTCAGTGCGGGAAGACAAATCGAGGTTTCCGGCTGCAATTTCGCTGGACGCGCTGGTGATGGCATTGGTGCCGGCACGCACTTCGGTCACAATTTTCAGCAGGTTTTCATTCATGTTTTTCAGCCCCTGCATGAGCTGCCCGGTTTCATCCTGCGACATCACCTGGATTTGTGTGGTCAGATCCCCTGCCGCCACGTTTTCTGCCACTTTTACTGCGGTATGCAATGGACGGGTGATTGAACGCGTCAGGAAATAGCCCAGCGCCGCCGCCATTAAAATCGCCAGCGCGGAGAAAATCAGCGTCAGTTGAATGGCGGTGGCGCCATCTGCTATCGCTGTTTTACCTTCAGCCTGCAACTGCTGATCCTGAGAGTTGGCAAATGCGGTTGCCAGATCCAGATACGCATTTTGCGAGGTGGTGAGTTTGCGCAGAACAAATTCGGTCGCGCCGTCCATGTCACCGGCACGGGCTAAGGCAATCAGTTGCTCTTTCGCCGTTTCGAAGGTTTCACCCGCTTCCTGCAACGTTTTAATTTTCTGCTTGCCCGTCACGGTGGATTGGATCGCGGCGATTTTATCCATCGCTAAATTGGTTTTTTTGACCGTGTCATCCAGTTGTAAATAACGCTTTTTATTCTGTTCAGGATTTTTAGTATCGATAACGATACCCCGCAGATATTTAATCTGGTCGTTTACGCCGTCGCGAACATCAAATGCCAGCCGGACTTTCACGTACCGGTCGCTGATTATTTGTTCAATACTGGTGTTAATGCTGCTTATTTTGGTGATTGCAATCCCGCTGACAATGACTAAAAGCAAAATGACAAGGCTGAATGCGGCCCCTAAACGGGCGCCGACACGCATATTGTTGATCAGTTTAAACATTTTATTTCCCTTATTTCCTGGCCAATAAAACAAATACCATGAAAAAAAATTCAAAATATTGGTTACATAGCGGAACGACTTTCTAATGATTTATTTAATTCAAAAGGGTTATCGGTATAAATAAGGGAATCTTTAGTGACGTTAATATTGCGAAAGTGTAAATAAGGATGACCATTTTGCTTCCTCCCCTGCGAAGGGGAGGAGCACAACAAAAGCGCCGGGCAGGAGGACAAGTATTAATTAGCAAACATTTCCTCCAGCCAGCCCACCCGCATTTCAGGCACCGAACGCAGTAACTCGCGGGTGTAATCGTCCAGAGGTTCGGCGAGTGCAGATGCCACCGGGCCGTGGCGCACAATCACGCCTTGTCTGAGCACCGCGACTTCGTCCGCCACTTCACGTACCACCTGTAAATCGTGGGTGATAAACAGGTAAGCAATGCCGGTTTCCTGCTGGATCTGGCGCAGTAACGCCAGGACATCGCGGGCGACTAACGGATCGAGTGCCGACGTTGGCTCGTCACAAACGATAATTTTTGGCTCAGCCGCCAGCGCCCGCGCAATACACACACGCTGTTTCTGCCCGCCGGAAAGTGCGGCAGGGAAACGCATCGCAAGTTCAGCGTGTAATCCGACCTGCGCCAGCAATTCACTGACCCGCGCCTCACGCTGGCTGCGGTTCAGCGACGTAAAGCAGGCCAGCACACGGGAAATCTGGCTGCCAATACGCTCTTTAGGATTCAGCGCCGTGTCGGGGATCTGATGAATGAGTTGCACATCGCGCAACTGAACGCGGCTGCGCTGGCGCAAACTGGCAGGTAATACTTGCTGATTCAGACTGACCTCACCGGTTTGCGGCGTGAGCAGTCCGCAAATCACTTTGCCGAGCGTAGATTTCCCCGAGCCGGATTCGCCGATCACCGCCAGCGTGCGCCCGCGCGGCAAGCTCAGTGAAATGTTTTGCAGCACCGGCTGCGCATGATAGCGCGCACTGATGTTGCGGAGATCCAGCGCCACCGGCGCATCGCCGGTTTGCGGCGTTTTGCTCCCGCCCTGCGCATGCAGCAAACGGCGGGTGTAATCCTGTTGCGGCTGGCTCAGCAGTTGCGCCGTTTCCGCCTGTTCAACCGTTTTACCGTGCTGCAATACCATGATGTGATCGCTTATCTGCGCAACGACCGCCAGATCATGGCTGATGTAAATCGCCGCGACGCCGGAAAAGCGGATCACATCGCTGATGGCTTTCAGCACACCGAGCTGTGTGGTGACATCCAGCGCGGTGGTCGGCTCGTCGAAAATCAACAACTCAGGACCGGCGCACAGTGCCATCGCAATCATCGCGCGCTGTAACTGACCGCCGGAAACCTGATGCGGATAACGCTGATAAAATGCCTGTGGATCCGGCAGGCCGAGTTGTTCAAACAGCGCAATGGCTTTGGCCTGCGCTTGCTGGCGGGGATAAATTTTATGTTTCAGCGCCGCCTCAATGACCTGCTCACCGAGCGTGATCGCCGGGTTAAACGCTGCTCCGGCAGACTGCGCGACATAAGCAATCTGCCTGCCGCGCACCTGCCGCAACTGGCGGTCAGAAAGTTGTGTCAGTTCCTGTCCGCTGAATGTAATTCTGCCGGACTGAATGCGCATCCCCTGACGACAGTGCCCGAGAATGGCCAGTCCGATGGTGGATTTACCTGCGCCTGATTCGCCGATCAGCCCCAGCACTTCGCCTTGCTTCACCGTGAAAGAGACGTCATCCACCAGCGTGCGCGGATTTTTACCCTGCGACACCACGTGCAGGTTTTCGACATGCAGTAAGTGCTCATTCATGCTTTTTTCCCCCACACACGACGCTCACCGCTCATCAGCCAGTCCGCCACGGCGTTGACCGCCAGCGCCAGTACCGCGATGGCGCCACCCGGCACCAGCGCCGCCCAGACGCCAAACAAAATACCGTCTTTGTTATCGCGCGCCAGTCCGCCCCAGTCGGCGGTGGGTGGCTGAATACCCAGCCCGAGGAATGACAGCGCAGAAAGAAACAGCAGAATAAAAATAAAACGCAGGCCGAATTCGGCAATCAGCGTCTGAAGCGCATTGGGTAAGATCACATGCCAGAGGATCCAGCCGAGGCTTTCGCCGCGCAGCCGCGCCACATCAACAAATTCCATCACGCCGATATCCACCGCGAGGGATCGTGCCACGCGCAGCACACGGGTCGATTCCAGCAAGCCGAGCACCAGCGTCAGCACCAGAATGGTTTTTGGCAAGACGGCCAGCACAATCAGCGCCAGGATCAGCGTCGGGATAGCCATGACGATATCGTTGCAGCGGGAAATCACCTGATCTAACCAGCCGCCGCGCAGTCCGGCAATAAACCCGAACGTACAACCGACGATAAACGCCACCAGCGCCGCCAGCGCGGTCACCCCAAGGGAAACGCGGGTTCCCCAGATCAGGCGGGAGAGCAAATCACGGCCGAGATTATCCGTGCCGAGAATGGAATCCGGTCCCGGTAAATCCCAGGACATCCCAAGCGTTTGATCCGGCGCGTGAGGCGCCAGCCACGGCGCAAAAATGGCGATCAGAATAAACAGACTCAGCACCAGCAGGCCAAGTATCGAAGCAGGTTTTAATGCAGGCATTACAGCAATTCCTAAGATTCAGCGGTTGTGGCGTAAACGCGGATTGGCGACCAGTGCCATCACATCCGCCAGCAAATTCAGCAGGATATAAATGCCAGCCAGCAGCAACGCGCAATCCTGCATCACCGGAATATCACGTTTGCTGATGCTGTCGACCATGTACTGCCCGAGTCCCGGATAAACAAATACGTTCTCAACAATCACCACACCGACCATCAGATACGCCAGATTGATCGCCACGACGTTGATGATCGGCCCCACGGCATTGGGCAATACGTGACGCCACAAAATGCGCGACGGCGACAGCCCTTTGAGCAACGCAGTATCGACATACGCCGAACTTTGCGCGGCAATCAGCGCGGCGCGGGTCATGTTGCTCATATGGCCAAGGATCGCCAGCACCAGCGTGGCACACGGCAGGGAAATGGCGGAGAGTTTAGCTGCCAGCGGCATATCCGCCGTAATACTGCTGTTGCTCGGCGCCCATGCCAGCGTGATGGCAAAAATCAGGATCAGCAGATAGCCGGAGAAAAACTCCGGCAGCGCGACGGTTGCGCGGGTGATGGCGTTGAGCAGCGTATCAATTACGCTGCCCTGATAACGAACGGAAATAAATCCGATCAGCAGCGCCAGCGGAACCGCAATCGCGGCGGTACATCCGGCCAGAAACAACGTGTTGCCCAGGCGGGTAAACAGCGGGCCGCTGATGGCTTCACGGGTGGAGAAACTGGTGCCAAAATCGCCGTGCAACACACCGGCCAACCAGCTCAGATAACGGCTGACTGCCGGTTTATCCAGCCCCAGTTGCAAGTTCAGTTCGCGGATGGCATCCGGCGTGGCGCTCTGGCCGAGGATCGCCGTCGCAGCATTGCCCGGCAGCAGTTGCACACCGGCAAAAATCAGCACGGAAACTGCCAGCACCACCAGCACGCCATAAAACAGGCGTATCAGCACCATGCTCAGCAAGCTGGAATGAGGTTGCGAAAAACGGCCCGCAGGCCGTTGAGTCGCTTTCTGTTGTGCAGATAAGTCAGACATATTTTTACCCGGTTCAGCCTTCGATCCAGACTTTCTCTGCCGCACGGTTACCGCTCAGCGGCATCCCCGGAACGGACGTGAACCCTTTGATTTTGGCGGAACAACCGTCGAGTGCATCGGCATACAGCGGAATGATCTCGCTGCCCTGATCAACCAGCATCACCTGAATGTCATGGTAAATCTGTTTGCGGCGCGCTTCGTCCGCTTCACCGCGCGCGGCTTTGACCATCGCATCGAAAGCCGGAACGTGCCACGCGGATTCGTTCCATGAAGACTGGCTGGTGAATACCAGCGAGAGCAGCGCATCGGCGGTCGGACGGTTCGCCCAGTTCGACGACACGAAGGCTTTCTTCTGCCAGATATCATTCCAGAACGCATCGTCCGGCACGCGCACCACATTCAGATTAATGCCAGCTTTGGCGGCGGATTGCTGATAAAGCTGACCGGCATCAACCGCACCAGGGAAACCGGCATCGGCAACGTTCAGGGTCAGCGGGCCGCTGAACCCGGATTTCTTCCAGTGGAACTGGGCTTTTTCAGGGTCGTACGGACGTTGCGGAATGTCTTTCGCGAAGTAACGGTTCGACGGGAAAATCGGGTTATCGTTCGCGACGCTGGCGTAGCCGCCGAGCACTGTATCGATAATTTTCTGACGATCGATGGCGTATTTCAGCGCCAGACGGCCATCAACATTATCGAACGGCGCCAGATTCGACAGCCCCGGGAAGGTATAAATCATACTGTCTTTGGCGCGCACCAGTTTCAGGTTCGGCATACGTTCGATGCGGCTGACGATGCGCGGATTCACACGGTTAATCAATTGTGCCGAACCACTGACCAGTGCCGCCACACGGGCCGTTGAATCATTCATCGCCAGCGTTTCGACAGAATCGACATGCCCGCGTTCGCTGTTCCAGTAGTTCGGATTGCGTTTAGTCAGCGTAGAGACGCCCGGCTGGAATTTCTCAAGGATAAATGCGCCGGTACCGATGCCTTTGTCAAAGTTTTCATTTTCAGCGGTAATGGCGAAATGCACGGCGCTCAGCAGCCAGACGAATTCAACGTCCGGCGCGGTCAGTTTAATCGTGACTTCATGGTCGCCGGTGGCTTCAATTGAACTGACGGTATCGAGATAACCTTTCACCGGCGAGGTGGATTTCTCACCACGATGGTGATTCAGGGAGTACACCACATCTTTCGCGCCCAGCGAGCGGCCATCGTGGAACTGCACGCCCTGGCGAATTTTCAGCACCCAGGTTTTGCTGCCGTCGGTTGAGGCCCAGGCTTCAGCCAGCGAGGGGGCCAGTCTGGCGTTTTCGTCGATTTCCACCAGATTGTTAAACATCTGAGAACCGACGAAATACATGTAAGTTTCGAACCAGAATGCCGGATCCAGACGGTCAGTGCTGGAAGCGTTATCCACACCAACAACCAGATGCCCGCCTTTTTTCGGCTTTTCTGCCTCCGCAGCAAAGGCATTGCCCAGCCACAAAGAGTGGGTAGCCGCAGCAACGGAAAGTGCCCCCGCACTTTTGATAAACGAACGACGATCAATCATGTTTTTCCCCTGTCTGCGAAGAATGCATCTTCAGAATTAATGTGCGTTTTATTCTTTTTATGGATGTTATTTAGCAAAGGCCTGCTTAAGCGCGGCGATGTGTTCCGGCCCGATCCCGCAACATCCCCCGACCATGGTGGCACCCTGCGCCACCCAGTCTTTCGCGAAATCCAGGTATCCGGCAGGATCGGTGTCCTGACGCATTTTGCTCAGCCCTTCATTGGCACCGCGCTGATTATCGGAAGGTTCGAAGGCATTGGCATACACGCCGATATCAAGCGCAGATCCCTGCGCCGTCAGTGCGGCACGCGCGGATTTCACCGCCGTGGCCATCACTTCAGGCCGGCTGCAATTGAACAGCACCGCACCGGCAGAAATCCGTAATGCGCCGTTTACGGCATCATCAACTGATTCGCCGGAGCGCAGCAGCGCATTGCCATTTTCATCAAGATTGTCCTGCAAGGTAAAAGACAGCCACAGCGGACGCGGGTCATCGCCGAGCACCTCACGCACGGCTTCGACTTCCGCCACAGAGCTTTGCGTTTCGGCCAGCCAGACATCGACGCTGTCCGTCAGATTATTCAACAGCACTTGCAGTAATTTTTTGGCTGCCACCGGTTCGAACAGATCCGGACGATAAGACCCGAGAACCGGAGGAAGTGAACCCGCGACCAGCACATCAGCCGGTGCAGCATCCGCTGCTTCCCGCGCCAGCTTGCCGGAAAGCGCAATCAGCGCCGCGCCCTGCTCCACAAAAACATCTTCACTAATATGGAACGGCACCACGGCGTAACTGTTGGTGGTGATGACCTGAGAACCGGCAGCAATAAAAGCATCGTGAGCGGCTCGCACAAATTCCGGAGCCTCCATCAGTGCCAGCGCAGACCATTCAGGCTGACGAAAAGGAGCGCCCATCCGGGCCAGTTCGCGCCCCATGCCGCCGTCGAGGATTTTAACGTTACTGAACATTGTGTCACCGCCGTTGTATTTTTCTTAGCCGAATCAAACGTTAATCCGGCAGGTGGTGACACTCTACAAAACGAACGTTTAGATGTCTAGATTTCTTAATGGCTAAAAGGTGGGTTTTTAATGGCAAAGTGGTCTCACTCGCCGTGAAGGCTGGATCGAGAATATTTCGGTTTCTTAACAACGGTTATCACGTAGCCTTTCGTGCCGAAACCGCCCAAGAGAGGGAAGTGCTTTCCCTCTCTTGGATCTCTCCCCGCTTTTACAACCAGCGCTACCGCTCGCTGGCTATGTTTCAGCAACCGCAATGACAGGCTGGAAATCTTGCCGCTGCGCGGTGCCTTCTCTCGGTCCTGAAGCCTGAGGTCTTCAGGCCGCTCCGTTCAGCAAGATTTCTGAATCGCCCGCACGATCTTAAATTCAACGGCACACTGTTTTCATCTTTGCTCCTCCCCATGCGAAGGGGGAGGTTGGG
>NZ_JYDF01000140.1:0-31068 GCF_003263525.1 Rahnella sp. NRRL B-41462
CATCGACGTGCGGGCTGTTGGCGACCAGCATGCGCGTACGCAGGCTTTCGAAGGTGGTCGTGAAATCGACGTCCAGCGAGTCGTCTTTCACCAGCGCGATATCGGTAATACGGTCAGTGTCGAGCGTGACGCTGATTTTCAGTTTCAGCGCTTCGGCTTCGACTTTCTCCTGATACACCCCGGCTTTGTATTTACGGCCGGTGACGCTGGTGTCGCGGATCATGGCGTCAACCAGAGAGAAGCGCCACAGCGGTTCAGGGATGTTCAGTTCTTCGCGTTTATGGCTGTCGATAAACAGCTCAAGATGATCGTTATTGACGATGCGGTCAGCCCAGTCCGGATAAGCAATACAGGCTTTACCCACCGCGATCAGATCAAAACCGTATTCCAGCCCTTTTTCGGCATCAGCTTTATTGATCACGCCGCCGACGCCAATCACCGGCACTTTAGCCAGTGTTTCAGAGCGCATGGCACGGAATTTAGTGATCAGCGGCGTCGGGTCCTGCGTATCGACGATAGAGGGACGCAACAGTTGTCCGACCGAGAAATGCACATAGTCCAGCCCGCGCGCAGCGAGTTTTTCCAGCAGATACATCGTGTCGTCAAAACGGATGCCCGGCACTTCCAGCTCTTCCGGCGAAAAACGGTAGCCGATAATGAAGGAGGCGTCGGCAAAGCGCTCTGCCATTTTGTGGGTGATGTCGAGCACTTCCAGCGGGAAACGGGCGCGTTTGTCGCGGTCTCCGCCCCATTTGTCGGTGCGCTGGTTGGAATTCGGCGAGTAAAATTGCTGGATCAGATAGGTGTTTGCGCCGTGGATTTCCACACCATCGAAACCGGCTTTAATGGCGCGGTTAACGGCATCACCAAATTTGGTGATCATGGTTTCCACTTCTTCGCCGGTCAGTTCTTTTGGCCGGGTCGCGCCTTCACGGGGTGCAGCGATGGCGCTTGGGGCGACAGGCGTACGGCCGCCGATCAGCTCCGGTTCCACCATTCTGCCACCGTGGTAAATCTGTAAAATCGCTTTCGAGCCTTTGGATTTAATGGCATCGGCAATTTTCTTCAGACCGGCAATTTTATTGTCGCTGTCGATAGCGATAGCACCCGGAAACGCCGGGCCCATGCGGTCAATGAAGCAACATTCGACGATGATTGTGCCGATGCTGCCAGCACGGTCACGGTAATATTCCACCAGTTCACTGGTGACGGTACCGTCATAAAAGCCGGTGCAGGTAGTCATCGGGGCCATCAGCAGACGGTTTTTCAGTACCGCACCGTTTGGCAGCGTGAGCGGATTCAGTACCGGTGTCAGCTTATTCATTATGATCAACTCCGAAATCTGTAAGTCTTGAATTTTTCCATGACCGCATTACTTACCGTAAAAAACTACGTTTAATTAAGCAATCCGAAGCAGGCGAATATAGAAATCTGTTAGCTAATTTATTTGCATCAGGCGATGAAATTGGCGTTATAAACGTGCTGAAAACAGGAGTTGTTTATTTATCCGACACAGAAACCCATGCCACCTTCAATTGTTAATGATGAGTTGACAAAAATCAACATTAGAATAACATAAAAAATCTCACCTTCAAAATCATAGAGTTGACTGCAACAACTGGCGTTTACGCAAATTTACTCTACATTCACTTAAACGGATTATTTCGATAAATAAATAACCACACTTATTGTAATGATACCGTATTGATATAAGTGAATGTATTGCGTCATTCAGGCTAAGAATAAAAGTAACATCTTAATTTCGTCACAGTGGACCCGCTGTCATTGCGTACCGCTTAACGCATTTAAGTTCGAAAGAAATTAATGGTTTTCCGAATCAGAACACCATCTTTGATAACCGTGGCGTAACGCTCACACTCAATTACGGGCAGACAAAATTTATGAAACCCACATCGACATTGAATGTTCCCGGCAAGGCCGATCCGGCCTCCGGGGGACTAAAAAAACGTCTGATTATGTTGTTCCTGCCGGTGCTGGTGGCGGTGCTTTTACTGCTGACGCCGGTCCCCGCCGGGCTTGAACCCTATGCGTGGCATTTCTTCGCCATCTTTGTCGGCGTGATTGTCGGCCTGATTTTCGAGCCCTTGCCCGGCGCCGTGATCGGCCTGACCGGCGTGGTGGTGATCGCCCTCTTCAGTCAGTGGCTGTTATTCAGCCCGGAAGAAATCGCCAACCCGAAATTTAAGATGCCCACCGAGGCGTTCAAATGGGCGGTGAGCGGTTTCGGCAACTCGACGGTCTGGCTTATTTTTGGCGCGTTTATGTTTGCCGCCGGATATGACAAAACGCAGTTTGGTCGCCGTCTGGCCCTGATCCTGGTGAAATATCTCGGCCGTCGCAGCCTGACATTAGGTTACGCCATTACCTTTGCGGATCTGTTGCTGGCACCTTTCACGCCGTCCAATACCGCACGCAGCGGCGGAACCATTTACCCGATCATCGCCAACCTGCCGCCGTTATACGGCTCCAAACCCAATGACCCGAGTGCGCGCAAAATCGGTTCTTATCTGATGTGGGTGGCGATTACCGCCGCCTGTATCACCAGTTCGATGTTCCTGTCGGCGCTGGCCCCGAACCTGCTGGCACTGGCGCTGGTGAAAAGTATCACCGGCTTTACGATTTCCTGGGGTATGTGGTTCCTGGCGTTCCTGCCGCTGGGGGTGCTGCTGATCCTGACCATGCCTTTGCTGGCCTACTGGTTCTATCCGCCGGAAGTGAAGATTAATGACGAGGTGCCGCGCTGGGCGAAAAGCGAACTCGACAAACTGGGTAAGCTGTCGCGTAACGAAATCCTGCTGCTGATCTTTGTGTGTTCTGCGCTGCTGATGTGGATTTTTGCCGCTGCGTGGATTGAACCCGCGCTGGCTGCGTTGCTGGTCGTGGTACTGATGCTGTGGACCGGCGTGCTGAACTGGAACGATATCACCAGTAATAAACCGGCCTGGAACACCTTCGCGTGGTTTGCGACGCTGGTCGCGCTGGCGGATGGTCTGGCCCGCGTTGGTTTTATTGCCTGGCTGGGTAAAGAAGGCGGTCAGTTACTCGACGGATTCGACCCGCAGGTCGCGGCAGTTATGCTGCTGATTGCGTTCTTCCTGCTGCACTACCTGTTCGCCAGTACCACGGCGCATACCACCGCGCTGTTACCGGCGATGCTGACCATTGCGGCGGCTATTCCGGGCATCAATATGCCGGTTTACTGCCTGATGATGGTGACCTCGCTGGGCGTGATGGGGATCATCACCCCGTACGGCACCGGCCCTAGCCCGATTTATTACGGCAGCGGCTATCTGCCAACCAAAGACTACTGGCGCCTCGGTACCATCTTCGGCGCGATTTTCCTCGGCGGCATGATGCTGATTGCCTATCCGTGGATGGTGCTGATGTTCTGATGAACGACCCTGCCAGACTGCGTGTTGCAGTCTGGCAATGCCTCCTGACTCCCGGCAACCGCCCGTCACTCCTGTAGAAAATAATGCTTACCGAGAATGGCTGCGCCGTCATCAATCGATTTGTGGATAAGCTTCACGCAGCGTTTAGCATCGCCCGCTTCCAGCGCCACCAGCAGTTGATCGTAATTATGCTGGCCCTGCGCCATATGCGGTGACTGCGGATAAAGATAGTTAAAACACGGACCAATCTGCACCCACAACTGCTCAATCAGCGCGGTCAGCGTGGGCATCGCGGCCATTTCATACAGAGTGAAACGAAACTCCCGGTTAGCCTCTAAAGCGTCCTCAACGTTATTTTCCACTTTCGCCGCCATAAATCGGGTATTCAGCGTTTTCAGCAAAGCGAGGTGTTGCGCAGTGATCTGCCCGCAGGCTTGCGATACCGCCAGCCCTTCAAGATTTTTGCGGATAAGGGTGATTTCCTGATACCGCGCCAGCGCAATTTTAGGCACCAGAAAAGCCTGTGCAGGCGTCGCATCAAGCGCGCCCGCCGACACCAGACGCAGCAATGCTTCGCGCACCGGCGTCACGCTGGTGCCCAGTTTTTCAGCAATTTCTTTGGTCACCAGCCGCGCGCCCGGTTTGAGTACGCCGACAATTAATGCCCCTTTCAGTTTGGCCTCCACCTGCATAGTGAGGCTGACACGCTGCGCTTTTTCCATCTCAAACATCTGACGTTTTCCTTTAGCAAAATAATGGCTTTTCTTTTGCGGTTTAATCTGTAGCTTGCCAAAAATACATTATATAGGATATATCATGTATTGAGGAATTGAATACTGATTGACCGTTTTTGTGACGCACAACCTTCACGTTAATTCCGTCAACTCTTCTGGCGGCTTCACTTTGGGAATGACCGTAATGAGAATACCTGCCTTTAAACCGGCTTCACTGGCCCTGCTTATCAGCCTGACGACACCGGCTGCTTTCGCCTCTGAACTGGTGATCGCCCAGCCAGCTTCCGCCACGGCGATGGACCCGGGTTTCCTGAAAGAGTCTGCCACACTGGTGGATAACCTCTTTGATACGCTGGTGCTGCGCGACGCCAATATGCAGTTGCAACCGGGGCTGGCGACAAGCTGGAAATCACCCGATGATACCACCTGGGAGTTCACCCTGCGTCAGGGTGTGAAGTTCAGCGACGGCGAGCCGGTCAATGCGCAGGCGGTGAAATTCTCTATCGACCGTATTCTGGATCCTGCGAATCACGCGCCGACCATTTCGTATATCCGCACCATCAAATCCGTGGAAGTTACCGGCGATTATCAGGTGAAAATCCACACCACCGGCCCCGACCCGCTGCTGCCAACCCGCATGAGTCGCTACCCGACCTATATTGTGCCACCGGCGTATGTCACCAAAGTCGGTGCTGCGGAATTTGCCCGCAAACCGGTGGGTTCCGGCGCGTACACCCTCACCGCATTTATTCCCGATGAAAAAGTGGTGATGCAGGCCAATCCGGATTACTGGCGCGGCAAGCCCGCCATCGATACCGTCACCTGGCGTCCGATCCCGGAGGCCACCGGGCGCATCACCGCCCTGCTGACCGGCGAAGTACAACTGGTCGATGGCGTACCGGCCGATCTGGTGCCGGCGCTGAAAAACAAACCGGGCGTGCATCTCGAACAGGTAAAAAATGGCGGACTGACCATTTACCTCGGACTGAAGAACGACCAGAAACCGCTGAATGATGTGCGCGTCCGTCAGGCGTTATCACTGGCGCTGAACCGCACGGCCTATACCCGCGATTTACTGCACGGTTTCGGCACGCCGACCGGCACCATGGCCGGACCGAAAGATTTTGGCTATGAGGCGATCCCTGCACCGGCGCAGGACATCGCCAAAGCCAAAGCGTTACTGGCAGAAGCGGGCTATCCGCAAGGCTTCACCCTGCGCTTCCAGGCACCCCGCCGTTATATTGCCAGTGCAGACGTCGCCCAGGCGATTGTGCAGGATCTGGCAGCCATCGGCGTGAAAGCGCAACTCGAAGTGCCGGAATGGTCGGTCTATACCCAGCAGGTCGCGGCGCAGAAACAGGCACCGATGTACATGCTGGCGTGGGGATCAACACAGACGCTGGACGCCGATGCCGCGCTTTATCCGATCCTGCACTCCGGCGAGCCGTATTCTACGGTGAACTCGCCTGAACTGGATGCCCTGCTGAACAGCAGCCGTACCACGGTCGACCCGGCCAAACGTGAGAATATTTTGCAGCAGATACAGCAGGTTGTCGCCAGTCAGCAACCGCTTATTCCGCTGTACAAAGAAGATTCCCTGTATGCCAGTGCCGACAACGTGACCTTCACCGGCCGCGCCGATTCGCGGATCCCGCTGTTTGACCTGAGGATGAAATGATTTCACTGCGTACAACCCTGCAAAGGAAATCCCGCCGCCGGTTTTACGGCGACGGGCTCCTCGGCGGACTGTTGCTGCTACTGGTGATTGTTCCGGCGCTGCTGGCGCCGTGGCTGCCCCTGCCGGATCCGCTGACCAATGATCTGGCTGCGGCCTTTTCCTCGCCGGGCGGCCATCATCTGCTGGGCACCGATCAACTGGGGCGCGATTTGCTGTCGCGTATTTTATCCGGTACGCGGCTTTCGCTGATGGTGGTGTTGCTGGCAGCGTTAATTGCGGCGGTGACGGGCTCGGCGCTGGGCATGATTGCCGGTTATACCGGCGGCTGGCTCGACGCGCTGATCATGCGCCTGATGGACATCCAGCTGGCGGTGCCGTTCATCCTGCTGATCTTACTGGTGATGGCGCTGTTCGGCGCGTCACTCACCAATATCATTGTGATCATGGGCGTGACCAGTTGGGCGATTTATGCCCGTGTCGCCCGTGCCAAAACGCTGGAAATCCGCGAGCTGGAATTTATTGAATCGGTCAAAGCCATGGGATTTTCCACCCCGCGCATTTTGCTGCGCCACGTGCTGCCCAATCTGATGACCCCGCTGATCGTGCTGCTGACGCTGGATATTCCGCGCCTGATCGTGCTGGAAGCGTCGATTGGTTTTCTCGGCATGGGCATTCAGCCGCCGACGCCGACGCTCGGTAATCTGATCGGCGAAGGCCGTTCTTATATGCTGCTCGCACAGTGGCTGGTGCTCTGGCCGGGGCTGGTGATTGCCGCACTGGTGATTGGCTGCAACCTGCTCGGCGACAGCCTGCTGCGTAAAACCCACACGAGGCTCGACTGATATGCTGCGTTATATCTTGCAACGCCTCGGGCAGTCAGTGCTGGTGATGTTTGGTGTGTCACTGCTGATTTTTTACAGCCTGCACCTGACCGGCGATCCGGCTGCGGTCATGATGCCGCCGGGCTCCAGCCAGCAGGAAATCGACAATTTCCGCCACAGCATGGGCTTTGACCGTTCACTGACGTGGCAGTACTGGCATTATCTGACCGGTGTTTTACAGGGCGATCTGGGCGAATCACTGCGCTACAGCCAGCCGGTCACCGAACTCATCGGCCAGCGCGTTCCCGCCACCCTGCTGCTGGCCATTACCGCGTTACTCTGGAGTACCGTCGCCGGTTTGCTGCTCGGTATCGTCAGCGCGTTATATCAGAACACGCTATGGGATCTGGTCTCACGCCTGCTGGCCTTCAGCGGTCAGGCGGTGCCGGTGTTCTGGCTTGGCCTGCTGCTGATCATCGCCTTCAGCCTGAACCTGCGCTGGTTGCCGTCCGGCGGTTATGGCAGCGCCAGTCAGCTGGTGATGCCTGCCATCAGCCTCGGCGCGTATTACATGAGCGCCATTGCGCGGCTGATCCGCGCCAGTCTGATTGACGTTCTGCAACAAGATTACATCCGTACCGCCCGCGCCAAAGGGCTGAGCCGCTGGCGGATTGTGGTTCGCCACGGTTTACGCAATGCGCTGATCCCGGTCATTACTGTGCAGGGCATGTATTTCGCCTCGCTGCTTGGCGGTGCGCTGGTGACCGAAATCATTTTTGCCTGGCCGGGTATTGGTCGCCTCGCCGTTCAGGCGATCCAGAACCGTGATTTCCCGCTGGTACAGGCCATTGTGCTGCTTGCTGCATTGGTGTTTGTCGGCATCAACCTGATTATCGATTTGCTCTATGTGGTACTCAATCCGAGGATCCGCCTGTGACACATCCCGTTCCCCCTGCGCTGCAACCGACGCTCGATTTGCTCCATACGATGACGCCGTTCGCCAGTGTTTCCGGCCAGCTCAGCCCGCAGCGTGAGCTGGCGCAGTGGCTGGAAGACTGGATACACCAGAATCTGCACGGCGTGCCGGTATTGCCGGTCAGCCAGCAGAACGACGACAACACGCCGCCGCTGGTGCACATGCGCATTGAGCGTCAGGCGGCAAAAACGCTGGTGCTGTACAACATGTACGACGTGATGCCTGCCACGGACGAAGGCTGGGAATTCCCGCCCTTCACCGGCGGTATTACCGAATGGCCGGGCACCGGTGCGGTGTATATCGCACGCGGCGCAGAGAACAATAAAGGGCCACTGGCAGGCATGCTGATGGCGATAAAATCGCTGTGTGACGCAGGCGGGCCGGACGTTAATCTCGAGATCATTCTCGAAGGCGAGGAAGAAACGGGCAGTGGCCGGTTACGGCGTTACCTGGCGCAGGAACCCTGTCCGGTGCCGTCCGCCGGGGCGGTATTTTTCCCTTCGCTGTGTGAATACGGCGGCGGCGCACCTCGCGTGTATCTCGGTTTCAGCGGACTGAGCGGCGGCCGTTTACGGGTCAGCGGCGGCGCATGGGGTGGCCCTCACGCGGCTATCCATGCCAGTAACGCCAACTGGATTGCCAATCCCGTCTGGCGGCTGGTTCATGCCCTTCATGCCATTGCACCCGCCGAAAACAGCGGCGTCATCGCCCGTCAGACGGTGGATGAACCGGCAAACCGGCTGCTGCATACCCTGGCGCAACAGTTCAGCATCAGCGATGAACTGCACTTTCGCCGCAGTGAAAAATTGTCGGTCAGCGGCGATACGCTGGCCTGCCTGCAACAACTGATCAACGGCGCGGTGCTCAACATTTCAGAAATCTGCAGTGATCCGCAACAGGCGCGGGGCGTGATCCCGCACAGCGCCAGCGCGGAACTCGCGCTGCGCGTACCGCCGGGCATTGACGGTGAAAACCTGCTGGCGGCAATCCGCCAGACGCTCTGCCGGGCGGAATTCGACGGCGTGGAACTTGAGCTGGACGACAGTTACCCCGGCCACCGTTTCCCGCGCAACAGCCCCGGCGTCGATGCCCTGCTCGCCAGCTATCAGGCTCAGGGCGCGCAACCGCAGGTCTGGCCGTGGGCACCCGGCTGCGCACCGGCGTATACCTTTGCCCGCATCGCACCGGCCTTTCTGATTGGCGGCCTCGGCACGGCGGCAATGCGCACGGCGTGAATGAATTTGTCACCCTGTGCGGGCTGGAACGCTTTCAGCAATCCGTCACCGACTGGATCCGTTTTTACGCCCGCGACACCCCTTTTTCTGCTTTGCCGGAATAATCCGGCGAGGCTTTGCGTCAACATCCGGGAATGTTTTAAAAGATAATCACCAGGAAAATTATGATGAAACAAGCAGATGATTTTGAACGTGTTTCACTGGGATTCTTCCCCACACCGCTCGAACGCCTGAGCACACTCGGCGACTCACTCGGCATCACGCTGGATATCAAACGTGATGATTACACCGGCTTCGGCGGCGGCGGTAATAAAGTCCGCAAACTGGAATATCTGATGGCCGATGCCTGCCGCAAGCAGGTCAATGTGGTTATCACCACCGGCGGGCATCAGTCCAACCATGCCCGGATGGTGGCGGCGGCGGCGCGTAAGTTCGGCATGAAACCGGTGCTGGTGCTGCGCGGCCATCAGCCGGAAACCTATCAGGGCAATCTTCTGCTCGATAAACTGTTCGGCGCGGAGCTGGAGTTTCTCGACCCTGACGGCTATTTCACCCAGATTGAAGGGGCGATGAATGCCCATGCCGACGCGGCACAGGAACGCGGTGAAAAAGCGCTGATTATCCCGCTCGGCGGCGCCACGCCGCTCGGCGCGCTGGGTTATGTGCGCGCTATCGAAGAAATGGACGTCCAGCTTAAAGAACGTCATCAGTTGCCGCCGGACGTGATTGTCGCGCCGACCGGTTCCGGCGGTACGCTGGCCGGGCTGTATGTCGGCGCACGTAAATACTGGCCGGACACCAAAATCGTGGGTATCAGCGTAAGCGCCAAAGCGGAATGGTTCCGGACACGAATTTCCGCCATGGCGCAGGATTGTGCTGATTTGCTGGAATGGCCACAACACTGGACGCCTGACGATATCTGGATTGAAGACGAATTTGTCGGCACCGCCTACGGCGTGCCGTCTGACGGCGGCATTGATGCCATCTACCGTGTTGCGCAGGCCGAAGGTTTGCTGCTGGATCCGGTCTACACCGGCAAAGCCATGCACGGGCTGATCAGTCTGGTGGAGCAAGGCAAAATCAGCGCCGGTTCACGGGTGATTTTCGTGCACTGTGGCGGCTCACCGGCGCTGTATCCCTTTGCTCAGACCTTGCTGGAGCACTGAGATGACGCAGGGTTTTCGCTATCTGAATCAGCGGGATGTCATGGCGCTCGGCGGTACGCAGGCGCAGGCCGCGCTGGATGACGTGCGTGACGTTGTCACCTTAATGCGCCAGCAACAGACGCAGATGCCAGCGGAAACCCACGTCAGTCTTGCCGGTGCGCGGGGAAAAGCCTACGCGCTGCCCGCCTGCGTAGGCGGTCGTTTCAATGCCGCTGGCGTGAAATGGACGGCACATCGCCCCGATGCCCACGACGGGCTGCCGCAGGCGATGGCGATGACGCTGATTAACCGCGCAGATAACGGTCTGCCACTCGGGCTGGTGGAAAGCGCCGCGCTGACTGCCGCCCGCACAGCTGCCGTCTCGGCGCTGGCGTTACGCCATGCCGCACCGCGTCCCGTACAGCGCGTTCTGCTGCTCGGCACCGGCGTGCAGGCCACGGCGCATCTCGATATGCTGCGTCAGCTTTTCCCGGATCTGCAACAGGTCAGCTGGTGGAGCCGCAGCGCATCTGCTTTTGCCACAGACAGCGATAACCTGCCGTGGCCGCTGGTCCGAATCACCGGTTTACCGCACGCCTGCGCACAAGACATCGACGCCGTGATCACCTGCACCAGCGCCGCCGAACCGCTGCTGGGCGCGGAGGCAATCCGCCCCGGAAGGCTGGTTATTCAGGTGGGTTATCACGAAGTCGCGTTTGAGGCGATTGCCCGCGCCACAAAAGTGGTGGTCGATTTGTGGGGAGATTTCTGCGAAACCAGCGCCAAAAGCCTTTTCCAGATGTACCGCGCCGGGCAATTTTCGCCGGATCGCGTTGATGCTGATTTAAGCAATCTGCTGCTCGATGGCTGGCGACCTGCGCCGGATGACAGTGTGTATTTCTCCTCGTTTGGCCTCAACGTTTTCGACATCGCCCTGGCGGCCCGTGTGCTGGCACTCGCGCAGCAGCGGGGAACCGGCACGCTGTTACCGCTTTTTCCGGAGTCATTTTACCTTGCCTGATTACTCTGCTTTCCCCTTGCCGCGCATCATTATCAGCGCCGCAGAGCTGCGTGAACGCCAAAAAAATGGCGAACAGTTCGCGCTGATTGATGTGCGTGAGATCGCTCAGTGGCAGGCCGCAACCCTGCCGGGCGCGCATCATCTGAATGTTTATGATTACTTTATTCCCGACAGCACTGAAGCCGGTGTGAACAGCCTGTTCAATGCCTTTCAGCGTGCCTGGCAGTCGCTGGACATCCGTGACAACGTCACACCTGTTTTCTTTGAACAGCAGGTCGGTATGCGCTCCCCGCGCGGTGCGTGGTTTGCGCTGTGCGGCGGCATCTGCCAGCCGCTGGTGCTCGATGGCGGGCTGGATGCCTGGCAACGCGCAGGCGGCGAGCTGATGCCGGGAACCGGCAACAGCGCAGTGATAAGCGCAGAAAATCCGGATTACCGTGCGCCAGACAGTACGGTGATCGCGCAACTTAATTCGCTGACGGCCACGCGGACGGAAGTGCTTGCGGCACAGGCGTCCGACGCACAGATTCTGGACGCCCGGCGTCCGTCAGAATTCAGCGGTGAATTTGCGCATGAATGCTGCCACCGGGCAGGAAGAATTCCCGGTGCAAGATTGCTGTTCTGGGAGGATGTGGTGCATAACGGCGCGTTTCAGGATGCCGGAGAAATCCGCCATCGCGCGGAGAAAGCCGGACTGCATCCCGACCGGGGGATCATTATTTATTGTCACCGGGGCGCACGTGCCGCCACGGTATTCACCGCCCTGCAACTGGCGGGTTACAGGCAACTGGCCATTTATGTCGGATCCTGGCATGAATGGGCGGAACATCCTGAACTGCCCCTGCTGACGGGTTTTAACTGACGTTGCGCAGTTGCAACGCCTGCCTGATATCCGGCGCTGCCGCCAGTAAAGTTTGCGTATAAGGATGCTGCGGCGCGCCCAGCACCTGCGCCGTAAGCCCGCTCTCCACGATTTTGCCGTGATAAAGCACCACCACGCGGTCGCACACCTGTTTTACCGCAGCGAGATCATGGCTGATAAACAGCACGGTCAGACCGAGTTGTCGCCGGAGCTCATCCAGCAATGCCAGGATCTGCCCGCGAACCGAGAGATCTAACGCCGACACGGCTTCATCCGCCACCAGCAGTTCCGGCTCTAACGCCAGCGCACGGGCAATCGCCACGCGCTGACGCTGACCGCCGGAAAATGCGCCGGGCAACCGGCTGGCGTGGTGCGCTTCCAGCCCCACCAGCGTGAGTAATTCATCTACCCGCGCCTGAATCTGCCCGGCAGGACGCAATTTCCAGACACGAAGCGGCTCAGCAATTTGCTCACCGATGGTCATTTTAGGGTTCAGACTGGCGTACGGATCCTGGAAAATTATCTGTGCGCGGCTGCGCATTTTCTGCCGCGTGGCGTGACTGGCGCGGGTCAGGGAAACGCCATCAAATTCGATATCACCGCTGTCAGTTTCCGTCAGGCCAATGATCGCCCGCCCCAGCGTGGTTTTCCCCGAACCGGATTCGCCGATCAGCCCCAGAATTTCGCCGCGACGGATATCCAGCGACGTCGGGAAAAGCACCGTTTGCCGTTTTGCCGGAATGAAAGGTAAACGCTGCGCCTGCGGATAGCTTTTGGTCAGTTCGCGCAAACGCACCAGCGGCGATGCCGCGCTGATTTCTGCGCTGAACGGACGCGGTTCGGGCTGGGAAGCGGCGATCAGTTTGCGGGTGTAAGGTTCCTGCGGATCGGTCAGCAGTGTTGCCACCGGCCCTGCTTCCACCAGATTTCCCTGATGCATGACGTAAGCGCGGTCTGCGTAACGCGCCACCACGCTCAGGTCGTGGGTGATCAGCAGCACGCCCATCTCCATTTCCTGCTGCAATTCCAGCAGCAACGCCAGAATCTGTGCCTGAATGGTGACATCCAGCGCAGTGGTCGGCTCATCGGCAATCAGCAGCGACGGCTTACAACTGATGGCGCTGGCAATCATGACCCGCTGGCGCATGCCGCCGGAAAGCTGGTGGATATACTGTTTCGCCCGTTGCTCAGGATTCTGGATGCCGACCCGATCCAGCAAAGCGATGGCCTCACGGTGCGCCTGCTTCCAGCCCAATCCCAGATGGCGCACCAGCACTTCAGCTATCTGTTCACCGACTTTCAGCACCGGATTCATGCTGGTCATCGGTTCCTGAAAAATCATCCCCAGCCGTTTACCGCGCACAGCCGTGTCAAACGCGCCCTGCGGGCTGGCAATCTGTTTATCAGCCAGCCAGATTTCACCGCCCGTCATACTCACACCCGGCGGCGGCAATCCCATCAGCGCCAGCGAACTCAGCGTTTTACCGGAACCGGATTCCCCCACCAGCGCCACCATTTCACGGCAATTCACCTGCAGGGAAAGCGGTTTGACCAGCGGTAATCCGGCATCGGTATGAATGGCGAGGTGGCGAACGTCGAGCAAGGGTCTGGCAGTCGTCATGGCGGTGATCCGGCGAAGAATTAAGCACTGAGAATATATCGTATATTATCAACCGACAACCTTAAAGACCGCCGTCGATAGATTAATTTCTGCTAATTAATCATGATTTATCAGGGTTTCACCCTCAGTCACAAAAACCTGCCGGAGGGATTCGCAGAAAAGGCAGGTTAAGGGTATGCATGAGGAAATAATGTCGTCGGGCTGAAATGACAGCAACAGGGGTGCGTTATTTGCCAGATAGCATAAATAATCCCGGCAAAACGCGTTTGCCCATGGGTTCAGTTAATAGGCCAAAATGCCGATGGTAATAATAATAGTTATCACTTCTCAATATTTATTGCCACGTTGACGGAATGAGAACGTGCTGGCAAATAATTTTAAAATTAAGGTTAAGCTAATAATTCTTTCGTAAGATTCAGAATGTCGATCAATCCATTAAGGCAATCGCTATGAAATCACGAATTTGGAATATGTTACCCCATGAGTACGCCCCTTTTTTTCGTGCCCTGCACATCGTTGTGGCACTTTTAATACTTTCACAAATTATCAACTCCAACTTTACTGAAACTGAAGCGCTTGCCGGGCATGGCCTGGACAGCGTGATAACCTGGGTGCATGTAATTTCCGGGTCAGGACTGATTATCTGTGGCTTCCTGATGCTTGGCTGGATGATGACCCAGAGAGGTTTTACTTACTATTTTGCCTGGGCTAAGCTGGATTTTGAGGGTATTAAACAAGATATCAATACGCTGATGAAATATCGCTTACCTGAAGCCCATTCCGGTGGCATTGCCAGTACTATTCAGGGGCTTGGTGTTCTGGCGTTATTATGCGTAGCCATATCGGGTGGATTATGGTTCTTACTCAATACTGTTGAATCTGATTTAGCGGATAAAATTATCGGGTGGCATAAGTTCCTTACTACTTTTATTGAAGTCTATTTTTATGCGCACGGTGCAATGGGGATTTTACACCTGTTAATTGAACGATATAAAAACCACTCACCGGCTATTAATGATTAACTTATTGCAGGCTGAGTCATGACATTTAATCATTTTTAATGATGTGATATCGCCTTTGGCGCGAAAAGCCACGCTCGCTGGGGTTGGCCGCGGATGAGGCGATCTCCTGTCGTTTATTGCCCCCCTGAATGCGCAATTATTGTTCCGGCCTGAATGCATCAGGCCTCAAGAGACCTCCGGGCAAATGCTGTCTGTCAAACCTGCTCCACCGTACCGGGGCTTCCTGAAGCTGTAACGCGACCAGATTCCCCCGTTCTGCCCGCGAAAGTCTCGCGCTGGCGGCAGAGTTCTAAATCTCTTTCACCCGGGACGAGTCGTACACCTCCTGGGCCCGTTCCATTTCTGCTCCATGCTCCAGCGCCCATTCGTACAATGCAATAAACGTGAGAATTAAAATCGACCATTTATTAGTGATGTTTTCAAGAACAGGACGGGTTTTAGCTGTAACGTCCGCTCTGGCACTAAACGCCCCACAAAAAGGATGTCACTGGGCAGCGGGAAGCGGATCTTTTACTTTGCACCTGTCAGACATTTGCATCCGCCATAAGCTTTATCGGGCTTATTGAGATGCTTCTGCAAGTAAGGCAGCCTGCACGGCAGGACGCGCATTGATATTTGCCATATACGCCGTTAATACAGGCCAGCGATTCAGTTCGATGGAAAAGAATTTACACCAACCCAGCACGGTGAAAAGGTAAGCATCAGCAACGCTGAACGAGGGGCCCGTCAGATAGGCTTTTTCATTGAGCGTATCCTGCAGAAAATCGAACCGCCGGAAGAGCTTTTCACGAAAGATCGTTCTGACGTCTTCAGGCAATGTGGAGTTGAACAGCAGTGCGGACCCCGCATGTATTTCACTGGTGATAAAGTTTAGCCATTCCTGCAGACGCACTCGCGCCCAACTGTCCGCTCGCGGTGCCAGCCCCCTTTCCGGCTTCAAGTCAGCGAGGTATTGCACAATGGCCGGCCCTTCGGTGAGTATCTGACCATTGTCCAGTTCCAGCGCGGCGACATAGCCTTTTGGATTAATGATACGGAAGTCACGTCCGTCTGCGGTGAGCTTGCTTCTGTTGTCCACTTTGACCAGTTCAAATTCAAGCCCGAGCTCACGCAACACGATGTGGGGTGAAAGCGAACAGGTGTCAGGGGCGTAATAAAGTTTCATGGTCTCTCCGATAAAATTGAAAAGCTTTTTAGCAATATGCTGGCCGTTCCTGAACACACTGTGCGTAATGTGTCTCATGCTGTAAAATTAATGATTCATAAATTAACTATTAGCTGAGCTACTGATACCTATGATGAATCTTTTGCACTGGCGTTTACTGGTCGCCGTGGCGGATGCCAGCAATATCTCACGCGCCGCTGAAGAGGTGGGAATGACTCAGTCCGGCGCCAGTCAGGCTATCGCCCAGTTAGAGGCTTCACTTGGGTTCCCGGTGTTCACGCGTGAGCGTCGACACATCGGCGTCACCGCGCTGGGTGAGCAGGTTATCGAACAGGCAAGGATAATGCTTGAACGGCTGAACGCCATCCGCGTGCTGGCTGATGAGAGCCGCGGTTTAAAGGGCGGACGCATTCGCCTCGCCAGTTTTCCCTCGGTGACGTCCACATTTTTGCCTGGGCTGCTGCGCGACTTTAAGCGTCTGCATCCGGGCATCGACGTGGTGGTACTGGAAGGTACAGACGAGGAAGTGGAGGAATGGATTGCAGCAGACACTGTGGATCTGGGTGTGGTCATGAATCCCGAACCGGGACGAGCAGACGTTGTATTGGGACAGGATGCATGGGTGGCGGTCATGCCATCCCGTCATCCGCAGGGACAGAATGCAAAGGCGGATGGCATAACGCTAAAGGCACTGGCAGGCCAACCCTTTATTCTCGCGACAGGCGGATGTGTCGTTAATGGAAAAAGTCTGATGGAGCAGGCAGGCTTGCAGCTCTCTGATGTACGCGTAAAAGTACGGGATTGGGTCAGCGCCTGCATGCTGGTGCGTGAAGGCATGGGTGTGACACTGATTCCGGAATCTGCCCTGCCAGCTGAATTGCGAGGCCTGTGCGTGCTGCCGGTGACACCTTCTATACACCGTGAATTTTGTCTTGTCTGTTCGCCATCCGGAAAGTCTTCTGGTGCGACACAGGCATTACTGCAAGGGCTGCGTAAAAGAGGATGTACACATTTTGATTATTCTATCCAGTGTCAGTAACCTGGCAGTTGCAACGTCGAACTGGCGGCGCTAATCCGACGTTAATGAGTCACAAAGCTGCACAACCTGTTATGTTGCACATCTTAGTGGCAGCCGAGCTTCAAGGAGTTTAGATGAGCAAATCGCCTGACATCACCGTTGGGTTCCGCCGCGCGGAAGAAAATGATGCGGAATTGGTTCGTGAGATAGTTCTTGCGGCCTATTCCAAATGGATTTCGGTCATTGGTCGTGAACCGACCCCGATGAAGGCCGATTTTAATAAAGTCGTCCGTGAGCATGACATTGACCTGGCCATTGTTGCAGGGGATGTCGTCGGCCTCATCGAAATATGTCTCCATGCTGATCATCTTTGGATAGAAAATGTTGCGGTACATCCTCACCGGCAAGGAATTGGAATCGGCCGGAGATTACTGTCGCATGTTGAAAGTAAAGCAGCTCAAGCGGAGATTGGGGAAATTCGCCTGCAGACGAACGAAGCATTCGAGGCGAACATTGCATTATATGCGGCGCTAGGATATGAAATCGATAGACGTGAACCATTCATGGGTGGAAAGACCGTCTTTATGAGCAAAAAATTGTAGCGGTTACTAACACTGCCCCGAAACAAAGATTTCTTGAATCATTTTAAGGTGCATAGCTACTCAGACCTATCCGCTAAAGGATCAAGGGCAGCTTTGAGCGAAGAGCGGACATAGCGACATTCGGATCTGTAAGCTAGCATCGAAATCATTGCCAACAACTCTGTATGGTAATTGACGGTGAGGTGTTGCGAACCTGCTTTTCCCTAACTATAAAAACAGATATATAACTAACCTAATGATCACATTATTTAGGAAATTGTTTTGCAACTACAACTCACCAGACTGCATCTTCGCCCCGTAACTACATCTGACTTGGATGACCTTTTCAGAATTTATGGCGACCCGGCTACGAACACCTTTAACCCCGCAGGGCCATATCCTGACATGCAACATGCACAAACTGTTTTAGCTCGCTGGATCAACCACTGGGAAACTCACAGTTTTGGAAACTGGGCAATCTCTTTGCAGGATAGCCCTGAAAGGATCATTGGTTTTGGAGGTCTGAGCATCAGCAGTTATGCAGATATCTTAATTAATAACTTAGGATATCGTTTCGCCGCAGAGGCATGGGGAAAAGGTCTGGCGACAGAGTTTTCGAAATACTCTGTCAGATATGGATTTGGTGAGTTAAAGCTGACTGAGATATCTGCCGTAGTTAGAGGAAACCACATGGCATCGCAGAAAGTTCTTCAAAAAGCCGGGTTGCAATACGTAAAAGAGATCCATGATGTGAAAGACGCGCCGCCTAGCCTGCTTTTTTCTCTTACACAGAGTGAATGGCTCAGACAATCAATGTGAGCGTATTTACTCTAAATCATGGATAGCTAAACTGAAGCTAAAGAAGCGCCCTAAGGCGCTTTGGAAAATTAGTGGTTCTGGTACAAGTCCCAGCGATTTCCAAAGAGATCCTCAAATACAACCACCATCCCGTACTCTTCCTCACGTGGTTCCTCGCAAAATTGAACGCCTGCGGCCTTCATAGCGGTATAATCGCGCCAAAAATCGTCGGTCTGAAGGAAAAGGAACACCCGGCCGCCACACTGATTACCGATAAAGGTTTTCTGCCTATCGTTTGAGGCTCGGGCCAGAAGAAGATTACAGTCACTTTCCGGGTTAGGCGTCACAACCACCCAGCGCTTGCCAGGTTGAGGCGTGTCTTCAACAAGCGTAAACCCGAGCTTACTTGTGTAATATTCAATCGCTCGGTCATAATCGTCGACGACGATAGCCACATATCCCATGCATCTTTTCTGCGTTCTCAAAATTACCTCCACCCGTTTTGGGATCTGCCCTTCACTCGAAATCACCATATCATTCGCTATGAATGTCCGCTACTGGGCTGTGAGTTCAACCGATGGATGCTACACACTGATTGAACCGCTCTGAGCGAACATCGGACCTTTGGCTGACACAGTTTTGTTATGTCCATACGGCCTAAGACTTCGCCAGATAAGGGGATAGAAAATTCTCTACCTCTCGTTTACCAATGCCTAGCGTAAAGCTGACCCCTGCATTTTTTAAAATTCTGAGTCCTTCTCCACGGTTTCTAGGATGCGGGTCTTCCATGGCTACATAGACATGGAGTGGTTTCAGTTCAGCAAGTGTCAAGGCACAGGAGGGGGTTCTTCCTTGATAGGAGCAGGGTTCAAGTGTGACAAAGATTTCACATTCACCAATTGGAACCGTTAGTTTTGAAATGGCGTCTATCTCTGCGTGATGATGGCCTGGAAGTTGAGTGAAGCCTTCGGAAACCACCGCACTTTTATGGACAATTACGCACCCTACAGGTGGATTTGGTCTGCAGCCAGGTAAGGCATGACGTGATTTTTCAAGCGCTAACAACATGAATTCTAAATTTTTGCTCATCCGCCTTTATGCCCAAATATGTAAATCATAGACTTAAGATTTTCAAACCACCCGGGATGAATGTCCATTATTTAGATTAATTACTGATCAGCTATGACCAACCACTCGTAAATTAACTCACACTGACCCTTTGATACTTCCACTTTTGGCACTAAGCGGCCTGAGAAGGTGTCCAGGAATAAACAAAAAAGCTGATTTCTTTTCGTATCTCAATGAAAAATATGTTCAGCGTTCTTTCTCATCAATCCAAGCAATGAGATCGGCGAGCCTCTTCTCAGAAAACACGGCTATACCATGTTCAGTGAGTAGCGAAGCTGCGACTCCCATACCTGACTTACGTTGGCCGCTAAATGAACCGTCATAGATGAATTGGCTACCGCATGTTGGACTGCCGTCGGTTAACAACGCAGCGGTACAACCTGACTCCTGAGCTGTACGTAATGCCAACCAGGCGGCAAGCTGATAGTGCTCAGTTACATCCTGCCCCGTAATTTCAAGTATTCTGACCTGCGCCTTCATTACGTCTTTACCATCAGTAGAAACAATCTCAGCTGAGGGACGTGGAATTGGCAACCCAGCGGCCAGTTCAGGACAGTGGATCACAAGACGCTGCTCTTTCTGCCAGCGTTGCAACTGGTCGGTCATTTGTGCTTTCTCGCTTCCGTCATAGCGCACTTTGAACCCCATTAGGCAAGCACTTACCAGTATTTTATTTATCATCGTTATCGTATATCAGGGCAAATGAATGCTTGAATTATAATACCTTCGCTTTTTACATAGACATGCCTGTGGCAGTGCCAATACGCCGCTAAGAGTAAAAAGTGGACCGTACGGCGCTGTCGCTTTACCTTTATTGTCGTCTTCATATCCACGTTATTTGGCTATACAGTAACAGCTGATTATTTGCTGAGTATAAAGCATGTCCAATATGAATATTTACGAGAAACAGTATCGTGAACTGATAGCGAGCGGGGCTACAGCATGGGCTGGAGATGGTTATGTAAGGGCGAAAGAACAGCAGGAACGGGTGTTTTCCTGGCTCAGCATACATGAATATCTTCCACCATCTGGAGCAAAGGTTCTTGAGCTTGGATGTGGAAATGGCGCAATGGCAGCGCAGTATCTTACCGAGCATGGTTATGAAGTTTGGGGAGTAGATTTAGCTGAAACTGCAATCAAATGGGCTGAAGAACGCTTTCAACAAGCTAATCTC
Source organism: Rahnella sp. NRRL B-41462 (assembly GCF_003263525.1). Lineage (NCBI taxonomy): Bacteria > Pseudomonadati > Pseudomonadota > Gammaproteobacteria > Enterobacterales > Yersiniaceae > Rahnella > Rahnella sp. NRRL B-41462. The sequence goes on from NZ_JYDF01000140.1 coordinate 20,393, forward strand.
ACCGCCCATTTTATTGTTGGTGATGTCTGCAACCTACCTCAATTTTCGGATTTAGAGTTTGATCTGATTGTTGATGGTAGTTGTTTGCATTGTCTTATTGGAGAAGTCAGGCAACGCTGCCTGGCTGAAGTAAAACGAGTTCTTAAACCCAAAGGGCACTTTGTGATCAGTTCCATGTGTGGGAGCCCCCACAACCCTGAAGACATTGACTGTTATGATATCGAAAAACATCAATTGCTAAAGAATGGTCAACCTTGGCGTACCTTACGACCACTTCAGGCATTGCTGGATGAGGTGCGGGAAGCACAATTTACCGTTCGCGCTACAAAGATTAATAATAACCCATGGTGGGATCATGCAACTCTCGTTTGCTCTGCACTCTAAGCTCATCCAATTGGTAAGATTGATAAAGTGTAATGTGATTGTTAAGCACCAAGCTAACTCCTGGCAGTTATGAGCGAGGAGCGGACATTGTGCCTGAAAATGTAGCCGGACAACTGCGTTTGGATATACTTTATTCCCAAGGTAAACCTTGCTCCCAGCTTTCCACAAGCAGGTCAATAAAGGCCCGAATTCGCGGGGATAAATGTCGTTTACTGGGATAAATGAGCCGAATAGGTTCCGGAGGGAAAGGATACTCCTCAAGCACCGGTATCAGCTTACCACTACGTAAATCCTCCCCTAGCAAATAGGTCGGTAAGTGAACGATACCAAATCCGGAAATTGCCGATGCCCGCATGGCTTCCGAACTGTCGAGGTTTAGCCGCCCGGGTCCTTCATACACAAAAGTACCTTCCGGAGTCGCAAACCGCCAGCTGCGTCTCTTTTCTGCACTCAGAAGAAAAATAGTGTCATGCCTGGTTAAGTCTGCGGGCGTTTCTGGAACGCCCCGTGAGGACAAATATTCTGGAGATGCACAAGTGACAATGTGCTGCGAAGCAATCGTTCGGGTAAGAATGCGCGAGTCATCGCGGGGTTCACCGATGCGAATGGCAATATCAAAGCCTTCTTCAATAAGATCAACAAACCTGTCGCTAAAGGACACCTCCGCACGAAGTTCCGGCCACTTTTTCAGATAAACATCCAGAATGGGAAGGATATGGCGCTGCCCAAAAGAAAGCGGAGCACTCAGCCGGAGAGTCCCCGTTGGTTTCCCCCTGCGCATGGCCATGGCGGCATCGACCTCTTCCAGGTCATCCAGTATCTGTCGGCAACGGTCGAACATGACCCTCCCTTCATCAGTCAGACTCAGACTCCGGGTGGTACGGTTAAGGAGACGAACACCCATACGCGTTTCGAGCCTGACAATACTCTTGCCAATGGCAGAACGAGTGAGCCCGAGGGAACCCGCTGCGTGGGTGTAACTCCCGGCTTTTACAGCCGCGACGAATGCGGCGATATCACCAATACTGTTGATCTCCATGCTTTATTTATCTCCTTTAATACGGGCTTTAACGTACCCTGATACGGGAAGCACATTCCCTAAATGTTTATATACTATAGGTTCCTGTTATTTTTTAACGCAAATACAAACAGGAATAAAAATGCTGAATCAACAAACCAAACAAGCCGTAAAAGAATGGTCAGAAAGCCTGGCCGGCCTGGGTCCAATCCTTACGGGTGAGGATACCGTAACGCCTATGAGTGAGGTACGTGACGCCTATACCCGTATGCTGGCTAAAAATCCTGCACCTTCCGGTGTCAGTTTTACTGAAGTCGACATGGGGGGCGTACCGGGCACGCTGGTGACGCCTGACAAACTTGAAACTGATGCCATCGTTATGTACATCCACGGCGGGGCTTATATTGTCGGCGAACCGGCGGGCTATCACGGTATTGGTGGTAACTACGCCAGCATGCTGGGCGCACGGGTTTACATGCCGGATTACCGTCTGGCACCGGAGTATCCTTTCCCCACGCCCGTTACCGATACCGTTCGTGCGTATGAGTGGTTGATTGAACAGGGCTTTGATGCCAGCAAAATCTTACTGGCGGGCGAGTCTGCGGGCGGAGCAATGGTGGTTACCATTATGGTAGCTGCACGTAATAAAGGCCTGCCACTTCCGGCCGGCGGTGTTTCCATTTCCCCATGGGCCAACCTTGAGCATACGGGCGTCTCCATGACCAACCGGGAAGGTCTTGATCCTCTGAACACCAAGGCCGGCCTGGATTTCCTGGCACGCACCTTCCTGGGCGATGCGTTACCTAATCACCCAATGGCATCACCGGTGTTTGCGGATGTGACGGGTCTGCCGCCGGTGCTGGTTCAGATTGGCGAGAATGAACTGATGCTGAGCGACGCGATGCGGCTCGCAACTCATCTGGGTGATAACCGGGTTCGCGTAAATTTGGAGGTTTGGCCGGGTATGTTCCACGCCTGGCATTTCTTCTCCACGCTGCAGCCAGAAGCAGTGCAGGCTCTGGAGAGCTCCGTCGCCTTTATGAAGCAGGTCCTGCGGGATGCTGCGAAGTAATCATCAATGATGAACTAAATAACGGGCGCGACTGACTGCGCCCGTCAGGAGTGAAAATCCCCCATTTACAGATACAACTCACTTATCCGCCGGATCTTGCCTCACATAGCGCATATAAGCGCGTATTCCGCCTGGGCCGCCTGACCTTCGGCTTTATTATTATGCCGCTTGAAGGTTAATCAGTCGGCCTTCCTGATAATAGGCCGGATTATCCAGGAGAAAACGTATGACTCAGGGGGGCGAAATCTACGGTGCTCATTACCGGGTAAGAATGGAAACAGACGCTCACAATCATTGGTCAATATGCTTGAGAGAATATAATTCTGGCAGGCTTGCGGTCGCTGATGTATCAGGCACTGATATCTCATTATCTCGTAACAGATGAACGCTGCGCGCTCGTTAACAGTGCCGGCAACTCTTTTTTCAGTTCTTCAATCAAGGCTCTCACTTTAGGAAGCACCGTGTGAGTCCTGGGCCACATTGCAGAAATGGGGGTGGGCGGTGCCTGAAAGGTGGGTAGAATTGCACGAAGCTGCCCCTTTTTGATGGCATCACCGCATAACCAGTCCGGAAGTTGCGTCACCCCACATCCTGCGATAGCCGCTTCCAGCATGGCTTGACCATTATTAAAACGGTAGGCTGAGGAAACAACATGTCTTACAACGTGCCCCTCTTTGCCCCGGATTAGCCAGTAAGTTTGCCCGTCTGATGGTAACCCTGAAATGCATCTGTGTGATGAAAGCTCACGAAGATCAATGGGGATGCCTGCTCGTTCCAGATAGCCCGCTGAGGCACAAATGATAAGCCTTTGCTCGCCCAGGCGGGTGGCAACCAAATCACCTGAGTCAGGCAGGGGGCCAAGCCTCAGTGCAAGGTCAAAGCCGTCTGTCGCGGGGTCGCGAACACGATCGCTGAAATCAACTTCGATATTCAGGGCCCGGTATTTTAACGCCATGATATTGAGTAAGGGCATAATGAAAAGGTGCCCAAAGGCCACGGGAACCGTCAGCCGCATCAGTCCAGACGGCTCGACTATCCCCGCCTCTATTCTGCTTTCGGCATCTGAAATCATATCCAGAGCAACAGTGCAGCGATTGAAATAGATCTCACCTTCCGGTGTCAGCGACAGGCTTCGCGTACTGCGGTTGAGTAAGCGAACCCCCAGCCGAATTTCCAGACGCTTGATGCTTTTGCTGAGTGCAGAACGCGTCACGCCTAAACCCTCAGCTGCAGCAACGAAACTGCCTTTTCTGACGACTTCAGTAAATTCCTGTACGCCATTGAGTTGTGCCGTCACAAATATTGGTTCCTTTATCTCAACACTGAGGGTCTTTTTGCCCAGGTAATCATGGCCTTCAAATAAGGATAAGATCGTTGCTAACAGATTTTTACCATGAAATGGCTTCAGGAGACAGAATGAGCGAGTTACTGAATATCTATACAATGAATGGAATAAAGCTTAATAATCGTGTCGTTATGGCACCAATGACCCGATCGCGGGCCTATGACCATGTTCCCACTGACAGTATGGTCACCTACTATCGCCAGCGCGCAACAGCAGGTTTAATTGTTTCCGAAGGTTCACCTGTTTCAATGGAAGGCCGTGGACAGGCTTACACGCCGGGAATTTACACTGACGAACAGATAGAGGGCTGGAAAAAGGTGACTGAGGCAGTACATGCGCAGGGTGGGAGAATATTCATCCAGCTTTGGCACGTAGGTCGTTCCTCTCACATTGCTCACCAGCCTGATGGGCAGGCACCGGTCAGCTCCGTCTCACGCGTGGCAGAAGGCTGCACCACTCACATTCCCGGTGATAACTGTCAGTCTGTACGCGTATTTCACAGCCAGCCCCGCGCATTAGCAACGGATGAAGTCCCGCGGGTGACACAGGATTTCGTTCGGGCGGCTAAAAATGCTATCGAGGCGGGTTTTGACGGTGTGGAGATCCACGCGGCTAACGGCTACATCTTCGAGCAATTTATCAATGGTGGACTTAACGACAGGACAGACCGCTATGGCGGTAATATTGCTAATCGCCTGCGGTTTACGCTGGAAACGGTGGATGCCGTCTCTGCAGCCATCGGGAGTCATCTGACAGGTATCCGTATTGCACCCTTTGGCCGCCTGCAGGATATGCATGGCTTTGATGATGAGCAGGATACCTGGTTATCTTTGGGTATCGAACTGCGTCGTCGACATCTCGCATATGTGCATTTGAGCGATCAGGAATCTCTGGGAGCTCAGGCCATTCCTGCTGGCTTTCTGACAAAGTTTCGCGAGGCCTACGAAGGTACCCTCATCGTCGCGGGCAGCTATACACAGGAGCGTGCTGAACTGGCACTCAGAGAAGGTTATGCCGACTTAATCGCATTTGGGCGTCCTTTCATAGCCAATCCTGATCTCGTTAAACGCATGAAAAATGGGTGGCCGATAGCTATTCCTGATAAGGATACGTTCTATACTGGGCGAGATGCAGGTTATATAGATTATCCCACGTATCACGTGGATTAAGCTTCCCTGAAACAGAAATGCATCTGAAATGCATCTGAAATGCATCCTATCCGCATGCTCGCTAAGGGTCCCGACAACTATTTTTGAGTTCGTCTGATCTGCTCCCTTATGAGTAGCACACTCAATTGTTGGTGACGTCCGCTCCTGACCAGCAGACAAACACGTGACGCTGAAGGTCTGCTGAGAGCGAACAGCAGACGTTCGCAGTTGTTCTCATTACTGATGAAGGCATTACTTAAATCGCGGTGTGTAAATCAACGGGGGATTAAGTCATATGGCCTGAGATGCTTCACGGTATTGACGAGAGTGTCGTTCTAGCAAGACCTATCGCCGTCAGCCCAGCGCTTGATATCACTTATATTTGGCGACCTGATGCCCACACTCAAGATGTTCTTGGTTGTGTATAGGCTGACCTGTGCTTTGTCCCCATCATGTCTTTCTATTTCAATTAGCGTGTTGTTAATCAACAGTCCCTGCGCAAGGAGCTTTTGATTGATCTCACCTTCATTGCGCTCACCGTCAAACTCGCTTAATACGATGACCGGATTTCCTGAATATGCCTCATATTCCAGGCACTGCCTTGCCATGTGCCTTAAGGTTCGATAGGTATCGGAGGGCTCCGTCTTGCTCGTGAAGCTGCCGTCATAGGATGATTGACTGCTTTTTAATTCGCTGACGGTTATGGCGCACCCGCTGATTGAGATAGAAAATAATAGTGTAGACAGCGTCAAATATTTCAATTTCAACTCCATTGTTCTGACAGAGGCCCTCCGCTGGGCTGGTATCAAAATCATGTTTTCTTTCAGGCGGACTTGTGGTTTGGAAAGTCAACAGTAACCATGAGCCCACCTTCTGCAGACGTACTCAGGCATACGCTGCTGTTGTGTTGCTGCGCAACCGCTTTGACTATGGCAAGCCCCAGTCCACTCCCGCTTTGTATCTGATTGGGATCGCGAAAAAACCTATCGAACACGCGCTCCCTCAATTCAAATGGAATGCCGGGCCCTGCATCTGAAACACGTAGCTGAGCAGATTTATCAAGTGATCGTACATCTACCTCAACCCGTCCGCCCTCAGGGCTGTACTTCACGGCATTTTCAATTAAATTATCAATCAGCGACATCAGGCGTTCCCTGACGCCTGTGATCCAGACTTCATCATCAGAGTAGAATTCGAGCTCAATCCTGCGCTCAGCCGCCAGCGGTGCCAGTGCAGCCATTCGCTCTTGTATGAGCGTTGTCAGCGGCACAGGCTCCATAACAGTGTCAATACGCACTTCGCTGTGCATCATCAGTAGCAACTGATTGACAAGACGCGCTGCACGGCTATTGCTGCGAATAATCCCTGCCAGCAACTCCTGTTGATTATTACTGCTTACATAGGACTGCAACGCCTCCACATTGATTCGCATCGCAGCCAGGGGGGTACGCAGTTCGTGAGCGGCATCTGCAATGAAAACCCGTTCCCTATCAGAACTCTCTTGTACCCTGGCAAGAAATAGATTAGTAGCGTCCACCATTTGGCGAAGCTCCATGTGCTTTGGCACTTCTTTTAAGGGAGAGAGATCTTCTGAAGTTCGTAAGGAAATTTCATTTATCACCTTGTTCCAGGGTCGCATTGCAATACGGATTGACAGCCACGCGGGAAACAAAAGAAAAGGAATGCACACCAGTAGCGGCAATATGTAGTATCCACGCGAGTTCAGGTATATAAAAAAGTTCCAGCCTCCGGCAGGCGTGACAAGTGTTACCTCCGCATCGGATCTCCCGGACTTGAGAGTACGGCTAGTCCAGGTGCGACCTTCACTCTGAATGCTCTGAATTTTCCCATACAGGGTGTTTGTCACCCCTGCCGGAGCGCCATCAGATGAATAAATTATCTCTTTATTCTTCCGAACGATTAGGCTGATTGAAAGTTTCGGATCTTCACCTCCGCCATAACCTTCCCGCAACGCGGTGCTGAACTTTTCCAGCACCGCGTTGCGATCCTGCGGGCGATCATCCATACGATCAACCAATGTAAGAATGGTTTCGTAGGTATTGCTGCCCGTTAGCATCGGGGGGCTACGCAAGTTCTCCCACAAAATGTAGGTCAGAAAAAGACACCAAAGCAATGTAAGCAGTAACATCTGGGCGATCATAATTCGCCGTACGAGCGTTGGAGTTCTCAGGCGGCGCCAAAAATTTCGCATCAACCAGCCCCTTTCTGAATCGGTACGGTATCAATGACATACCCTACGCCCCTCACCGTTCGTACATAACCGTCGCCGATTTTGCGACGTAAATTACCCATATGCACATCGAGTGCATTGCTCATATTTTCTTTTGCGCCGAATATCCTTTCTTCCAGAAACCTTCGTGTAAGCACGCGATCAGTGCGCATCATTAAAGTTTCAAGCAGCGCGTATTCACTTGCCGTCAACTCAACATTCCGCGCGCTCACTGTCACGCGACGAGTCGGCACGTGGAGAGATAACCCACGAATTTCTATCACCTCATTCTCAAAACCGTAACTGCGTCGCGCAAGTGCTCTTACCCTGGCCAACAACTCGGCGAGAACAAAAGGTTTGACGAGATAGTCGTCAGCACCGGCATCCAGCCCGCACAGGCGATCCTGCAGGGTGCCTCGCGCGGTCAGAATGATGACGGGGATCCCCTTGAGCTGCTGGCGCAAGTACGCCATCAGGCTCATGCCATCGCCGTCGGGCAGTCCGAGGTCGAGCAACACAAGTTCCGGCACGCAGGCATCGAGTTGATGCAGCGCATCCACTTTGCGGCGAACCCATATGACATCTAATCCTTGATCTGCAAGGGCAATACGTACGCCGTTGCCGAGATCCAGGTCGTCTTCGATGAGGAGAATTTTCACAATAGTTACGTTATCAACAGTGAATGAAGAACGTCTGAAGAAAAAAACGGTATCAGGAAATTTATCAGGTTTGTGTCACCGGTACGTGCTTAAGTATTTCTTCATTTTTAGCTCATGAGAACTTTAGGGTGCGTATTCAAACTGAGCGTTCTGGCGTTTAAAACCCGCTTGCATCGTAATCGTTTGAATCCATAAGGACTTCTTTAATGAGCAACTTCGAACTGCGTCATAAGTTCCCCTATTCACTCTCAGGACGCACCCTGATAAAAATGCTGCCGGGCGCGCTGCTGGCGTTACTGGCCACCCCAACACTCGCGGCAGAACCACAACAGGGTAACGCCTTAACGTTGGGAGGAGGCGTGGATGTTACGCCACTTTATTCTGGTTCGGATGAAAACCGCGTCACGACAGCCCTGGTGCTTGATTACTCGATGCATAATGGGTTCTTCGTGAGTACCACGCGGGGTATCGGTTACGGCAACAGCACCGGCAAGCTGGATTACAGTACTGCGCTGAGCTATCGCGCAGGCCGTAAGGATCATGACGTGGACAGCGACTCACTGAGCGATGGCAGTGACGACTTGCGAGGTATGGGCGATGTCAAAGGCTCGGCTATCGGGGCATTGGGTCTGGGGTATAAGGTCACCGACTGGCTTCATTTGCAATTGCAGGCTGAGGTGCCGTTTTCTCAGCGGGACAATGGCGCGGCCCTGCATTTCGGCATTATCAGCCCGCTTTATAGCTCATCGGAAAATACCGTGACGATGGCGCTGACCAGCAGTTGGGGAACAGGCAACTATATGCAAACTTACTACGGGGTAAGTTCATCACAGTCAGCCGCATCGGGGTTTAGTCAATATGATGCCGGTTCCGGGATTTATGCCTATTCACTGAATATGGACTGGACACACAAGTTCAACCAAGACTGGAGCGTGGTTGCCGCAACAGGCTTTACGCAGTTGGCTGGTGATGCACGCAACAGCCCGATTGTGCAACGAAAAGCATCGCCCACTGGAAGCTTGAAAGTGACATATAGCTTCTGAACGTAGTTCGATTGCACTGTCAATAAATACACACTCGATCCGCCCCGATACAGATGATGGGGCGGTACTCACAAAGGACGTAAGGATTTCACTTAAAGAAAGCTCAAGCATTGTTGTTTCTCCTAATTACAGTAACTGGCAAAAATAACGTGCTTATTTCTCATGGAGAGAACCCATTGAGAAGCTGAAATGGCATAGTGAATGTTTTTTATACCAAATTTTTCCAAGTCTTCCGGAGGGTATGAAAACCATTTCTCCGGAAATCTTTCTTTATAGTCATCTTTTAATTGCGGACAAAATGACACCCTGATGTTCACACCAATTCTTCTATAGAATGCAATGTCATCATTTTTTAATTTTTTAAATTCCTGAAGCATAAAAAAATCATCTTTAGAAATATTTCCTGATACTGTTACTTCTCTCTCAGGTCCGTTGACACCACCATGCCACAGAAGATATGAATTATTACCTAGATATTTATTCTTCCCGGCCGGGAAAATATATGTAGGTGAAGCCCATCAGGCTGCTTCGAGCGAACAGCTGACAAAAGGCCCAATGACGAAACGTCGTAGACAAGCGGCGGCACAAAAGATCCAGATGCATCCCGTCAGGGCTGCTGTCGCAGCCCCTGATAGCCTCAAACCTCTGGTGATTCATGTGCCTTGAACAAAGAGAGAGCTGTTTACAGGGACTTCCCCTTTCGTGCCAGGAAGTACATAATTGATTGATATTTAAACACCACATGGCGTCTTTATGGATCTCTTCTGAAGTGCGGGGTAACTCTGTATGAATGTACCGCAAACAAAATCTGAATTGCTTTTAGCAATCGATAAAAATTTCAATAAATTAATTAGTTATCTTAATGCCATCCCCCCCGAACTCACCTTAGATAACTCAATGGATGGACACTGCAAGGGCACGGAAATGAGTGTTCGCGATCTGGTTTCCTATCTGCTCGGGTGGAACACTCTGGTTGTAAAGTGGATCACTTCCGACGGGAAAGGATTGCCTGTTAATTTTCCAGAAACCGGTTTTAAGTGGAATCAACTTGGGCTTCTGGCGCAAAAATTTTACTCTGATTATAGCGAATTGGATTATAACGCGTTAATTACTGAGCTCGAGGAAGTAAAAGATGAAATAGTGAAACTTATTGATGGGCTCACTGATGACGCTTTGTATGCTAAACCATGGTACACAAAATGGACTATGGGGCGAATGATCTCATTTAACACATCATCTCCCTATGCCAATGCTAATGGCAGATTAAGGAAATGGGCGAAAAATAATAGTATCAGCTTAAAATAAAAAAACTCTGTGAATTTGTCACCTTTACTTTGATGAAAATGCCAGGAGATTAATAATGCTGATCTACAACGTTTTTGGACGACACCTTGGGATCAAACGTGAGGGGGAGCGCTGGCTGGTATTCCGCGCAGACCTGACAGAGCGAAAATTTTCCCGGCTTTACGACATCGCAATTCCGAACGATCTGACAGAGGCAGAAATTCCAGGTTGGCTTGATGACATTTTACATGAGGCGGCAACAGAGCGTCATCCGGAGGTGAAGCGTGTCGAATAAGAAATCTGGCTTGCATGCGTAAGTATCCCGCTTAACCGGAGCATTCACTAATAGAGATATTTTGTCACGCCATCCGGACATCGCCTCCTCACCATCGACAACTAATACGCTGTGCTGCTTGTCATGTCCGCCTCCGGCACAGTGAGAAGCGGACATCGTTTTTCGGTCAGGATACCTGTAGTGATGTTATGGACGCCC
>NZ_JYDF01000141.1:0-12578 GCF_003263525.1 Rahnella sp. NRRL B-41462
CGGTCACCAGCCTGATCGTGCTGGCATTTATCGCGCTATTCGTGGCGTTTGCGCCGATGTTATCCCAGTTTTCCTACGATGATACCGACTGGAATATGATGTCAGCGGCGCCTGATTTTGCTTCTCACCACTATTTCGGCACTGACTCTTCAGGCCGTGATTTGCTGGTACGTGTGGCGATCGGCGGACGTATTTCCCTGATGGTCGGTGTAGCGGCAGCGTTAGTGGCCGTTATTCTCGGTACGCTTTACGGGTCGTTGTCCGGTTATCTTGGCGGTAAAATTGACTCCGCAATGATGCGTCTGCTGGAAATTCTCAACTCCTTCCCGTTCATGTTCTTCGTTATTCTGCTGGTGACCTTCTTCGGGCAAAACATCTTGCTGATATTCGTGGCAATCGGGATGGTGTCCTGGCTGGACATGGCGCGTATCGTGCGTGGACAGACTCTCAGCCTCAAGCGTAAAGAATTCATCGAAGCGGCGCTGGTGAGTGGTGTGAGCACGCGCAATATTGTCCTGCGTCACATTGTTCCCAATGTGCTGGGCGTTGTCGTGGTCTACGCATCGCTGCTGGTGCCGAGCATGATTTTGTTTGAATCCTTCCTGAGCTTCCTGGGATTGGGTACACAGGAACCACTGAGCAGTTGGGGCGCGTTGTTAAGCGATGGCGCCAACTCGATGGAAGTTTCACCTTGGTTACTGCTGTTCCCGGCAGGCTTCCTGGTTGTAACTCTGTTTTGTTTCAATTTTATCGGCGATGGCTTGCGTGATGCCCTCGACCCGAAAGATCGTTAAGGAGTGCAATCATGAGCACCATTGAACATTCCACATTTGCAGCCCCCGCCGCGGTTGACGGCAAAGTTCCGCCAATCTTACTTGATGTTCAGGATTTGCGCGTCACGTTCGAGACTCCGGACGGTGACGTTACCGCAGTGAACGATCTGAATTTCGATCTGCGTGCTGGCGAAACGCTGGGCATTGTGGGCGAATCCGGTTCTGGCAAATCACAAACCGCCTTTGCCCTGATGGGATTACTGGCCAGTAATGGCCGCATCGGCGGTTCGGCGAAATTTAATGGCCGCGAAATCCTCAATCTGCCACAACAACAGCTCAATAAGCTGCGCGCAGAACAGATTTCGATGATCTTCCAGGATCCGATGACCTCTCTCAACCCGTACATGCGCGTGGGTGAACAGTTGATGGAAGTCCTGATCCTGCATAAAAAAATGAGTAAGCGCGAAGCGTTTGAAGAATCCGTACGCATGCTGGACGCGGTGAAAATGCCGGAAGCCCGCAAGCGTATGAAAATGTTCCCACATGAATTCTCCGGTGGTATGCGCCAGCGTGTGATGATTGCAATGGCGTTGCTGTGCCGCCCTAAATTGCTGATTGCCGATGAGCCGACCACGGCGCTGGACGTGACCGTTCAGGCGCAAATCATGACATTACTGAATGAACTGAAATCAGAGTTCAACACAGCAATCATTATGATTACGCATGACCTTGGCGTGGTGGCCGGTATCTGCGACAAAGTGCTGGTGATGTACGCCGGGCGAACCATGGAATATGGCCGTGCACGCGATGTGTTTTATGAACCTTGTCATCCTTATTCCATCGGCCTGCTCAATGCGGTTCCTCGTCTTGATGCCGAAGGTGGCGCGATGATGACTATTCCGGGCAACCCGCCAAACTTGCTGCGCCTGCCAAAAGGTTGTCCGTTCCAGCCGCGCTGTCCGCATGCGATGGATATCTGCTCCTCGGCACCGCCGCTGGAGCGTTTCGGGGATGGCCGTTTGCGTGCATGCTATAAGCCGCTGGAGGAGCTGGTATGACAGACAACACAATCATGAACAGTGCGGCAATGAACACCCACGCGCCAGAGAAAAAAGTTCTGCTCGAAGTGGCTGATCTTAAAGTCCATTTCGACATCAAAGACGGTAAACAATGGTTCTGGCAGCCCTCGAAAACCCTGAAAGCCGTCGACGGCGTGACCCTGCGTCTTTATGAAGGGGAAACGCTGGGCGTAGTGGGGGAATCCGGTTGTGGTAAATCGACCTTTGCCCGTGCGCTGATCGGGTTGGTGAAAGCCACTGACGGTCGTGTCGCATGGCTGGGCAAAGATCTGCTGAATATGTCGGACAGCGAGTGGCGCCACACGCGCAGTGATATCCAGATGATTTTCCAGGATCCGCTGGCGTCCCTGAACCCGCGTATGACCATCGGTGAAATCATTGCCGAGCCGCTGAAAACCTATAATCCGAAGATGCCTCGTCTTGAGGTGAAGGAAAAAGTGAAGGCAATGATGTTAAAGGTCGGGCTGCTGCCTAACCTGATTAACCGTTACCCGCACGAATTCTCCGGTGGTCAGTGTCAGCGTATTGGCATCGCGCGCGCACTCATCCTGGAACCGAAACTGATTATCTGTGATGAGCCAGTCTCTGCACTGGATGTGTCCATCCAGGCGCAGGTGGTTAACCTGCTTCAGCAGTTGCAGCGTGAAATGGGCTTGTCGCTGATTTTCATCGCGCACGATCTGGCGGTGGTAAAGCACATCTCTGACCGTGTTCTGGTGATGTATCTTGGTCATGCCGTCGAGCTGGGGACTTATGATGAGGTGTACAACAATCCTCAGCATCCGTATACCCGTGCCCTGATGTCTGCGGTGCCGGTTCCTGATCCGGACAAAGAGCGCAACAAAGTCATTCAGTTGCTGGAAGGGGAGTTACCTTCGCCAATTAATCCGCCGTCAGGTTGCGTGTTCCGTACCCGCTGCCCGATCGCCGGACCAGAATGTGCGATAACCCGTCCGTTGCTGGAAGGCAGCTTCCGCCACGCGGTATCTTGTCTGAAAGTCGATCCGCTCTGATAAATATTCTCAGACGGAAAGCATAAAAAAACCTGCCAATGGCAGGTTTTTTTCGTCTTCGTTATCTTTATGTATCGTTCTGCTAAGTCATTCAGATTGGATCAAGGCGGCAATTGAGTGAATTCCCGGGAGCTGACTTATGTCAGTGACCGGGGTGAATGAAAGCAGCCAACACAGAGCCGGTCTGAAGGACGACGGAGAAGATTATTCTTTCCAGAGGATATGGCAGAGCTTGTGATCTTTCTCGCGACACAGCAGAACACGGGCGAAAATATCATTGATAGGCTGGTCTTCAGCGTCAGCCAGGCCAATCACCACTTCAGCAAAGAAGTCCGGATTTAAGTCGAAATCCACGTGCTCAACCCAGTCTTCAGCCGGGTCATATAATTCAGCGCCGCCACGTTCTTCAAATTGCAGATTGAAGATCAGGATGTCTGCCGGATCAAGGTTATCTCCGGCCAGTTCCAGAAAGATGTCGTAGGCTTGTTCAAGCGTTTCGTCTTCGGTCAGGCGATTATTCAGGTCCATATCATTCTCGTTTACAGATGAGTGTATTCAGGCTGGTTCAGGCCGGTACTGTGTGTATTACATCATGCCCGACGTGGCTTTTACAGCAGCGGACTGAAAAAGTAGAACAATCGTTCGACGATGCGGTGCCAGAAAGGACGTTTAAGCCAGGCTTCCACATCCAGCAAATGCGAGCGGGCAATATAATCTTCCTGCACGCGGCCCAAATCATCGCCAAATCCGGCGTCATCAATGACCAGTGTTATCTCAAAATTGAGCCACAGACTGCGCATATCCAGATTCACCGTGCCGACCAGACTGAGCTGGCCGTCGACCAGAATACTTTTGGTATGCAGCAGGCCGTCTTCGAACTGGTAAATTTTGACACCGGCTTCCAGCAATTCGCCAAAGAACGCCTTACTTGCCCAGTTCACCATCATCGAATCGTTCTTCATCGGCAGAATGATACTGACATCCACTCCGCGCTGCGCCGCTGTGCAAATGGCATGCAGCAGATCGTCGCTTGGCACGAGATACGGTGTCGTCATCACCAGTTGTTCGCGTGCAGAATAGGTCGCGGTCAGCAGAGCCTGATGAATCATATCTTCAGGGAAGCCAGGGCCGGAAGCGATCACCTGAATGGTATGGCCGCTTTCCTGCTCGAACGGCATCTGGTTGAGATCCGGTTCCGGCGGTAAAATCCGTTTGCCGGTTTCAATCTCCCAGTCGCAGGAATACACGATACCCATTGTGGTGGCGACAGGGCCTTCCATGCGCGCCATCAAGTCCACCCACTGACCGACGCCAGCATCCTGTTTGAAGAAACGCGGATCGACCATATTCATGCTGCCGGTATAGGCGACATAGTTGTCGATCAGTACGACTTTACGGTGCTGACGCAGATCCATCCGGCGCAGGAACACACGGAACAGATTCACCTGCAACGCTTCAACGACTTCGATACCCGCGTTGCGCATCATGGCCGGGTAAGGGCTGCGGAAAAAGGCCACGCTGCCAGCGGAATCCAGCATCAGACGGCAATGAATGCCACGGCGAGAGGCCGCCATCAGGGATTCTGCGACCTGATCAACCAGACCGCCCGGTTGCCAGATATAAAACACCATTTCGATGTTACTGCGTGCCAGTCCGATATCACGCATCATCGCGTGCAGCACGTCATCGCTGGTGGTCAGCAGTTGCAACTGATTACCTTTTACACCGGCAATGCCCTGACGGCGCTCGCAAAGCTGGAAAAGTGAGGCGGCAATTTCACTGTTCTCAGTGGCAAAAATACGCTTACAGTCTTTGAGATCATTGAGCCAGCGGGCGGTGGAGGGCCACATGGCTTTTGCCCGTTCCGCACGGCGTTTGCCTAAGTGCAGTTCCCCAAACGACAGATAGGCAATAATACCGACCAGCGGAATGATGTAGATGATCAGCAGCCATGCCATTGCGGACGGAACTGCCCGGCGCTTCATCAGAATGCGCAGGGTGACACCGGCAATCAGTAACCAGTAACCGAAAACCAGAAGACCGCTGATTACCGTATAAAATGTTGTCATAAAGGCGAAAAGTCCTGTTCGCAAGCCATCGGCATGAGTGTACGTGAAAGGGGAAACCTTTTAACTAACTTTATCCTGCTAATCAATCAGCTACCTCTGTAATCTGTATCAGATTAATAAAAGAGTCATCGCCCTGACATCAAGGTTAGCTGATAACGTGGAGGAAGGGGGAAAACAAGACTTGGATCACAACGTCATCGGCCTATAATGTCCCGCAGTTTTTCCGCTCAAGACACTTTCTGTAAAAGAAGCGCTTTCGTTAAAGAAGCAGCCACGGGCATTACGGGACACAAGTGAATGAAACACAGTAGAAATGAAGTCGGCCGGTGGCGGATGTTACGCCAGACCCAGCGCCGGAGAAGCCGCTGGCTGGAAGGGCAGTCAAGACGCTACCGCCATATTTACCGTATTCGTCAAATCCATCATCAGCAGCACCAGCGCCTTTCATTGTATGCCGTGAACTACGAATGGAATTCCTGATTAACGGGATTTAGGCTGAAAAAGCGCGCCACATTTTTTGCAGACCAGCGTGGCGTTTTTGCGCACTTTCGAGCTCATCTGTTCTGAAACATAACCGCATTCCGGGCAGGTGACCTTCGTGGTCGTGCTGGTTAGAAACTTCAGTCCGTCGAAGAATGACATAATGCTTACCTCATGGGTAGGGGTAAGCATTCTAACACAGAAGCGATGAATGCAATGTGACGGCATTCGGGGAATCACGCCATGAGGTGTGATGTCATGGCGCGTGAGGGGTGAAATCAGTCGAAAAGCTCTGAAAGGAAGCTCTTCTTTTTATAGGGCTTTTGGGACGGGTAATGGCCGCGGTTGTCATAATTGCCTTGCGGCCGGTGATCGTCTCGACGGTCACGTTCCTCATAGCGTGCAGTTGCAGGGCGTTCTGCGGCCTGTAATGTGGCAGATTTCTCGATGATTTTATCCAGCTCACCGCGATCCAGCCATACTCCGCGACAGTCAGGACAATAATCGATTTCAATGCCCTGACGTTCGGACATCACTAACTGACTTTCTTTGCATACCGGACATTGCATATCAGGTTCTCCGCTCGACTGTTAAAGAAAAAAGGCGCAGGTAACTGTTTGAGTAACCGGATATTTAGACAATCAACTGACGTAAGCAAAAGTAAAGTTGATTAAAGAGAAGGCGGGAAGGCACAGGGAATAGCGGGCAGCCCGAAAAACTGCCCATAAAACATCAGAATACGCGTTTGAACGGTTTGACAGTCACGGCTTTATACACGCCAGCTTTAACGTACGGATCGGCATCTGCCCACACTCTGGCGTCTTCCAGTGTTTCGAATTCGACAATCAGCACGGATCCGGTCATGCCGGCGGCGCCCGGATCTTCGCTGTCAATGGACGGGGTCGGACCTGCAATCAGTACGCGGCCTTGTTCATGCAATTTTTTCAGGCGTTCGATGTGAGCAGGGCGGGCAGCAGCACGTTTCTCCAGCGAGTCGGAAACATCTTCAGAATAAATAACGTAAAGCATGAGTCACCTTTAATGGGGTTTTAGTGAGCGTTTTTTGGCAGCCAGAGGCTGCCTGACTATTTTACAGAATTAACATAGCTAAACCTGAAGTCCGGGGAAAGCGCTTTGCGTAGGATCAAAACAAGGGTTATTTGAGAATAGTTGTCATCTCGGTGTTGAATATGATTGCTATTTACATTTAAACTTGCGGCTTCACGGGGAAAATGAATCATTATGCCGCTAAAAAAGTTTAGATTTATCCGCAAGGTGACGGTGCCGGTTTTGCTTGCTGTTAGTTTACATGTCGCAGTCATTGCGGGCGTGTTGTATATGACGGTGGGCGAGTCAATCAAATTGCCAAGTCAGGATCAGAAGGTGATGAGTGTAACGATGGTCAATCCGGCCGACTTTGCACCCCCGCCGCCACAACCTGAACCGACACCGCCAGCACCTGAGCCGGAACCGGAAGTCGTGCCGGAGCCACCGCCGCCGCCTGAAGCCGTTGTGATTCCGGAGCCCCCAAAACCTAAGCCAAAACCGGTGAAAAAGCCGGTCGTTAAACCGAAGGTGAAACCCGTTGAACGTCCCGTCGAAAAACCGGCGCAAACGGTACAAACTGCCCCGGTAACCAGCAACCAGCCGGTCACTAAACCCGTGAGTCAGCCTCCGGCGTCTACCAATGCGCAGAGCAATACCGGTCCGCGGCCGCTGCAGCGTGGCGAACCTGCTTATCCGGCGCGAGCACTGGCCTTACGTATCGAAGGGCGGGTTCGTGTACAGTTTGATGTGGACAGCGATGGTCGTGTGCAAAACGTACGTGTTCTGTCAGCTGAGCCGCGCAATATGTTTGAGCGGGAAGTGAAACAGGCGATGAGCAAATGGCGCTATGAACCGAAGGCTGCCAGCAATCTCGTGGTGAACCTGGTGTTCAGGATTAAAGGCGGTTCTGCTGTCGAATAAGCCAGGACAGGTCATCACCAGTGATTTCAACGCAAAAAAAGGTCGCCATGAAGGCGACCTTTTTACTTTCAGTCTTTTACTTCCCATCATACAGAACCGGCTTAGTCCTGAGAGACACCGTCGGAATCGACGCTGAAATTACTGCGACCGTCAGGCAGCTGGCGCGATTTCCCTTCATCATCTACAGCAACATACGTAAACACCGCTTCAGTGGCTCTGTAACGCTGTCCGATGGGCTCAGAAGAGACTTTCTTCACCCACACTTCCACGTTGATGGTGATCGAGCTGTTACCGGTACGAATACAGCGTGCGTAGCAGCACACCACATCCCCGACAGCCACGGGTTTAAGAAACGTCATGCCGTCAACGCGTACGGTCACTACGCGACCTTTGGCGATTTCTTTCGCCTGAATCGCCCCGCCCATATCCATCTGCGACATCAGCCATCCGCCAAAGATGTCGCCATTCGCATTGGTGTCAGCTGGCATCGCCAGCGTACGCAACACCATTTCACCATTGGGTAAGCTATGTTTTTCGTTCATACGATAGGCTTCACACAGTTCAACAATTTGAAAAAGTAAGGCCTTTCAAAGAAAGGCCCGTGCAGAAGAATGCTTATTTTTTTTCGTCATCCGGCATATGCCGGTAAATATAGACGCCACTCAACAGGGTGAATACCAGCGTCAGTGCGGTCAGGCCAAATACCTTGAAGTTAACCCAGATATTCTGCGGTAACCAAAAGGCCACATAGATATTGGCCAGTCCGCACAGCAGGAAAAAGATGGCCCAGCTGACGTTCAGTTTATTCCATACGTGATCCGGCAATGTCAGCTCTTTACCCAACATACGCTGGATTAACGGCTTTTTCAGAACCAGCTGGCTGATCAGTAATGCACCGGAGAACAGCATATAAATAACTGTCACTTTCCATTTAATGAATTCGTCATTATGGAAAACCAGTGTCAGGGTGCCGAAAACAGCGACCATCGCGAAGGTGATTAACGTCATCTTCTCGATTTTGCGATACAGAATCCAGGTAATCACTAACGCTAACGCGGTGGCCGCAATTAACGCGCCTGATGCGACAAAAATATCGTAAAGCTTATAAACCACAAAAAAGACAATCAGGGGAAGAAAATCGAGGAGCTGCTTCATACTTCATTCCATGTTTTATGTATGGGATGACTATACCGGAATCATTTCGCGGACAAAAGAAAAGGGCGCCGGAGCGCCCCTGAAAAAGTTATGTCTATATTATGCATGTAATTTCATGTAAAGACGGAACAGATAAATCAGCATAAAGGCGCTGATCAGGTTGCTCACTGCGCCGAGGATCACTGCACCAATCATCGGATTCAGCGCACTCAGTACGCCAACAAACAGCATCAGCACCACCTGCGCCACAATCCACAGCATCACGGCCGGGGCGACCAGACGCACATTGCTGAAGGCCAGGCGGGTGCTCAGGCGCATTGCTTTGAACACGCCTGCATTCTCTTTACAGGAAATAACCGGTGACATTGACCAGGCAATCGCAATCAGGAATGCCGGAACAAACAGCAGCGCCAGACCGATACGGAACATGATGCTGTAAATAAACAGCAAAATGGCCAGACGTGGCAACACCGGCAATGACGCACTCAAAATTTGCGTAATACTGGCGCGAACGCCCTGAGAAATCAGTTGGATCAACGTCAGAACGCCGCCGACCAGAATAACGTTTCCGGCGAGCGTTGACAGCAGAGCGGCCAGGCTGTAACGGAAAATCGCGCTTTGCTGCTCCGGAGTAATCTGCTGCTCAATATATCCCATCATATCGCCGACGCTCATGCCGGTCATGTTACTCATCAGTTGCCCGATGGCCTCGACCTGCTCAGATGAAGGACTTAAAACCCAGCTTAATATGACGGTGATTAATGCGGCCAGAACCGAGAGCGCCAAAACGCTACTCATCTGATTACGCATAAAATTATAACTGTCACGGTACAACGTACTGGCCGTGATAGACATGGACGCTCCTTGGCAAAAAGCAAAAATCAATAAGGCGGGGATTGTACCCTTTAAATACCCTCCGCCGATAGTTTTGCGCTGATTTCCTGTCAGACCCGTCGATCAATCTCTGCTTAAACGCAACTGAGGTGGCTGAGATCAATCGTCGGTAAATTTACATCCAGAGGGGGCAGGCCATACTTCGCACGGGCACGATCGCAGGCGGCATTGCCGATGCCATTCAACCCTGACTGATCGAATTCGCGGCACGGTGTCGGACGGTTGAGATAAACAGAACAGGAAACCGCATGTCCCACTTCACCCTCCAGGGCAACACAGCGCGGCGTTTTACTGTTCGTGCCTTGCATGCAACTCAGAAAAGGGGTGACTTGCTCTGTCAGTGCCTGCGGAACACAGCCGCCAGCCTCTTCAGATTCAGCCCAATAAAATGAAACGCGGAAATAAGCGCAGCATGCGCCACAGGTCATACAAGGATTGTTAATTTCGCCCATCTTGGAAGTTACCGACTCCTTACGGCACCAAACCAAAACTAACTATGAGTATGCAAATTACGCAGCACCATTTTTTTTAGCAACTGAAATATCACCTGTTAACAAAACAACAAAATCTCCTCATTTTTGATGCAGATCAATTCCTTTGTTTTTATAGATTTAGATCGCTTTGCGGAAGATGCATTTTCTTACTTTTTGTTTTAAAGATGTGATCCCGCATTGATCAAACCATACCAAAGAGTAGGTATCATTCGCGCGGTTGATAACTAATCCACACAAAGGGAAGGGACAATGAAAGCAGCATATTGGGCATTAGTGGCAGCAGCGGCATTTCCGGCAGTCTCGAGCGCACATCAGGCAGGGGATGTGATTTTTCGCGTAGGGACAGCCACGGTTCGTCCGACAGAAGGCTCGGACAACGTGCTGGGTCTGGGTTCATTTAATATCAATAACAACACGCAGATGGGATTAACCCTCGGTTACATGTTCACTGACAATATCGGGATGGAGTTGCTGGCAGCCACACCGTTCCAGCACAAAGTCGGTCTGCAAAGTACCGGGACTATCGCAGAAGTGAAACAATTACCGCCGTCTCTGATGGCGCAGTATTACTTTGGTGACCGTCAGGACAAATTGCGTCCGTACCTCGGAGTGGGTATCAACTACACCACATTTTATGACGCGGATTTCAACCAGACCGGGCGTGATGCCGGGCTGTCTGATTTAAGCGTCAAAGATTCCTGGGGTGTGGCAACGCAGGCTGGTCTGGATTACAACCTGGACGATAACTGGTTAATTAACATGTCTGTCTGGTGGATGGATATTGATACGGAAGTCAAATTCAAAGCTGGTGGTGAGCAGCAAAACATCAACACCCGGATCGACCCATGGGTCTTTATGTTTGGCGCCGGCTATCGTTTCTGATTTCCGGAAAGACAGTTCAAAAAAAGAGGCGCTTCGGCGCCTCTTAGATTTTCAGTTTGCTACATTCCTGATTATTTCAGTCGCATATCATTCTCAATTGAACGCACACCGGCTACGCCGCGAGTCACTTCAACTGCACGGTTTGCATCTGCTGTTGACGTCACAAAACCACTCAACTGTACGCGGCCTTTAAAGGTCTCGACACTGATCTCAGTGGATTTAATGCTCTTATCTGCCAGCAGGGCAGATTTTACTTTTGTGGTGACGACGGTGTCATCGATGTAACCACCGGTTCCTTCTGATTTTTTGGTCGGCGCACAAGCGGCAACAGCCAGGACCACAACCGCTGCCATGCAGAATGCGGACAATGTTTTGAATAGCTTCATAAAATAACTCTCCATGATTTGTTATAAAACCAAAAGAAACAACATGTTAGCTGAGCAGATGATATCTCTCTCATACAGTATCATTGATCTGCAGAGTAATTTTAGTTTGGATTATTGAAATGGGTAATACAAATTAAGCGGGGTAAAAAAAAGTAAGAAATTAAAAGAAACAGAACCTTAGTCACTGTATGACTGAGGTTCTGTCTGAGAGAGGGTTAAGCGCGGGTCGCGGCCTTCATTTCACTGACAAAGCGGGAAAGCTGAGCCAGCATTTCAGAAGGCTGATGCTGATTGTTTTCGATGATACGCACCGTCGCTGAACCGGAAATAGCACCGGCTGCGCCTGCGGCCAGCGTTTCTTTTACCTGTGACGGTTCGGAAATACCAAAGCCCTGCAAGGGTGGCGCGGCATTGTATTCACGTAACTTATCAACCAAGTGATTCAGCGGCGTCAGCGCGCGTTTTTCAGTGCCTGTCACGCCTGCACGTGACAGCAAGTAAGTGTATCCGCGGCCATGAGACGAAATCTCACGCAGCAAATCGTCAGAGGCATTTGGCGGACAGATGAAGATAGGAGCGATGCCGTGGCGTAACGCGGCCGCACGGAATGGCGCAGATTCTTCAAACGGCACATCGGCAACCAGCACCGAATCGACGCCCACTTCAGCGCAACGCTGATAGAAGGTTTCAATACCATTGTGGAACACCAGGTTGGCATACATCAGCAGGCCAATCGGAATATCCGGATGCTTTTCGCGAATACGGGCCAGCATGTTGAAGCATTGCGTTGGCGTCACACCCGCAGCAAAAGCACGCAGATTTGCATTCTGAATGGTCGGGCCATCGGCCAGAGGATCGGAGAACGGTACACCCAGTTCCAGTGCGTCGGCACCGGCTTCGATCAGCGTATCGATGATTGACAGTGACAGCTCAACGCCCGGATCGCCCAGCGTGACGAAAGGAACAAATGCGCCTTCTTTTTTGCTTTCCAGACGCTTGAATAATTGCTGATAACGTTCCATTAAATCTCTCCCCGGGCAGTCAGGATGTCGTGTACGGTGAAAATGTCTTTGTCGCCGCGACCTGACAAATTCACGACCAGGATTTGTTCTTTCTCTGGTGTTTCCTTGATCAGTTTCAGCGCGTAAGCCAGCGCATGAGAGGATTCCAGTGCAGGAATAATCCCTTCATGGCGGGACAATTCTTTAAAGGCATCCAGCGCTTCATCATCGGTAATCGACACATATTCTGCACGGCCAATGCTGTTGAGAAAAGCGTGTTGCGGGCCGACGGACGGGAAATCCAGACCGGCTGAAATCGAGTAGGATTCTTCAATCTGACCCTCAGACGTCTGCATCATCGGTGCTTTCATGCCGAAGTAAATG